>NZ_JAKTID010000055.1:0-89047 GCF_027854795.1 Acinetobacter sp. AOR34_HL
GTCAGTAAATTTAGATGTTTTCATGCAGAATCTCCTGCTCGTATCTTAAGAGAAAATTCTACTTTTAGATCCTATTATTTTTAGGGGGGATTACCGAATTTATTTTCACTTTTGCAACTTTTCTCTTCACTTTGAGTTACTCCAGAGCCCAGATCTCTTACAACCAAATTCTGCTTCGGTAACAGCTTACATCCGCAAGATAAAGGATCATTGACTCGTGCTGCTGCCTTTCCCATCACTTGCATATTCGGGTCACCAGCAATAATTGTTGCAACAGTCTGATGCTTTGGACAAGTTGCCTTATCCCCAATACAAGCTATTGGGATACCTTCAATGAGAAAGCTAGCATCGCCTGTAATCACTTGACCACCGCCTGTTGTAGGACAACCAATGACAATATAAGGTGTTGCCATAAAGTAATTACTCCGCTAAATAAGTAAAATCATCAAAGTACTTCAAACTCAATTCGACGGTTCTTCTTACGACCATCAGCAGTTGCATTATCTGCAACAGGTTGACTTGAGCCTTTACCTTCCGTACTTAAACGTTCTGCAGCAATACTTTTAGCAACTAAATAACTTTGTACAGCTGCCGCACGTTCTTGACTCAATACAGTATTTTTATTGGCATCACCTGAACTATCCGTATGACCAATAATTTTGACTTTTTTGCTACCTACTTTATTAAGAGCAATTGCCATTTCATCTAGAATTTTTTTACCAGCAATAGTCAAAATTGCACTGCCAGACTCAAATTCAATAATTCGATTCTTCAAAGCATCATCAATTATTTTTTGCTCTGCATGATTCACTGAAAGCTGAGCATTAAAGCGATAAGGTTGTTGAACTAATGATTGAAAACTACTAGTTGTAGGTTGAATTTGACTTGAATCAGTCATTTTACCCGTCAAGTCCACCTGAGTACCTTTAACTCTCAACTGCCCTTGTGAAATCTTCTTCAAATCAGGAGTAATCACTCGAGCAACTGAATCACTCCAGTCAGATGGTGCAGAAACTGGACGAACCTGTATTTTATCTACGACTTGATCAGTGCCATATACCGATTGCATTTTCATTAAAATTGCTTGTTTACTAGCCTCATTTGGAACTACGCCCTCAATCACTACAAGAGCTGAATAAGTAAAATTACTAAATACAGTGATAACAACACCGAGCATTAAGCTTGACCACACATGATTCACATTATTTCTCATATTTATTCTTCTAAAAAAGTTTGTCGGAAAAGTTTTAAACCTTGGTTAAGGCTAAGTTGTCTTTGACACAAAGATTGCTCTAAAGTTGCTAGACCTGCATTCTGCTCTAAATACGCATCGATCCATTGTGCTTGGATAAGGGATACCCAATGCTCGCTCTGCATGTTTTGAATAAAGATATCACTGAGTGCCATGATGTCAGCGCCTTGAAAACCCACAAATAAAATCGGTTGTTCTCTATGCAAGGTACCAATCAAAATTTCAGCATTCATCGTTTTAAGAAATTGACCAATCATTCCAACCCATAAAGTCGCGATTTCATAGCAATACATTGGATTATTAATGGGAAGAATAAGCACTTTATTTAAACGGCTAGTACCATTTTTTAATATTGGCTGAAGTAAAAGCCCCAAACCTATCATGCTCTGCGCCAACTCATAGACATTGATTTTCATCAATTGAGCAAAGGAATGCATCGTATGATTTTCATAAAAGGTCTTACATTCTTCATCACTAAAAATCCGAACAGAACTAGGTAAGTTATTTAATTTATCAAGCATAATATTGGTATCACAGATGGTGCGTAATACTTTATTCCTCTGAAATAAATCCACTAAGACAGACTTATAATAGAATGGTGCCCACAATAAATTTTGATAGGGTTTTTCTACTTCGACCAACTGACTAAGTACCATTGGAAAAGCACGACCAGAGCTATCTTGACTTGCAATCATATTTGCAGCCAAAAACATAGACTCTGCAGGGTTAGCGATAAAAAAATCTAATGACGGCAACGACTCATATCGTTGTCTGAAATCATGGCAACGCATAGCTTGCTCAAGCGCTTCAGTAATCCACTGATCAAGTACCTGAATTAAAGCATGTTGTCCTTTAGACTTCAGAAAATCTCCTCGAGCAGGCGTTTTACCATAATATAAAGGTGTTGTTTTTACTTGAAGCATGTTGATACTCCAAGTAGTTTTCTGTGCAAATCTAAGGTCATGGCGTGACTCCATTACTTGATTGCGTATTGCTGCTAATCGAAGGCTGACTTACAGTTGCACTAACTGGTGTTACTTGTGCAGAAACGACTCTCACTGCTTTGTCCGTAACAACTTTATCTACTAGCTGTAAGCCAGCGTAGCCACGACTTGAACCTATGCTGCCTGAGCTATTACCACTGATCAGACGGAAATTTACTTTCAGCGATAACGAAGGTTCTGCTTTGCTGATCCAAGTCATTTCAAAACTACCATTTTGTTCTTTCCGCTGTGCAGCATCGATCAAACGGTTAATGCCATACTCTCCTGGTTCTTCGAATATCGTATGGGTTCTTCCTTCCAAATCCACAGCAGTAATACGCGCACCAGGAATTGCACCTTGATTCGGCCATACGAAGTTCACCCATTGTTGAATGCCATTTTCAAACACCATACGTTGACCATCGATATCAATGGTATATGACAAAAACTGAGGATTCTGTAATGGATAGAATTGAAAGTTTGACTGATTTGAAACAGGCGCAGCTGTAGGTTGATCTAGGCTTCCTGTCGCCATTCCATTGATAGGTGCCACATATTGCTGAAATGCCATCACAAATTGTGGGTTTAGACTAATTCCCAAATCTTTCCACGTCTTAGAAGTCAAGACATAACCACGGCGGATCACAAATGGATCTAAAGCCTCTTTCACAAAACGTGCGATACTCCCCGTTTCTCCAAAGATTTGAGCTATTTCATTACTGGTAGCTTGTAATGTCACACCAGAATTAAATGGATATTTTGGGGCTAAATTCGTTTTAAAAGGTTGATAAGCTTGAATACTCCACAATTTATTCAACTCATCCTGAGTCGGTGAAATCAAACTAGAAAATGATTGCGTCAATGGACTGATCAATAACTTTTGAATTAATTGCTGATCAGTATCCTTAAGACCGACCATCATCTTTTCATCTACATACTTCTGCGTAATATTAAATACCGATGTTTGTTCATTAATAGTCTGTTTTACGAGTGCCATTGCACTAGGACCTATCTCACCTGCTGTTTTTAAATCATTAAATTTACTTCGAACTTGAGCGAGGTTGTTCATGTACTCATCAAATAATGATTTATCTTGCAAATCATCACGTTTACGTACCAGTTGATAGAACATTTGATATTCTTGAGAAATGACACCTTGTGCTTTATCTACTGCTTGAGCAGCTACTTTATCATCTGAATTGTTTAAAACTTTGCGCTTAAACCATGCCACAAAACCTTTTTCCGGTACGGCCAGTTCAGCCTGTACAATAGGATTATCCCAATTCGTTTCGATGGCTATACGTTGTAACAGTGTCCGAATAGGCGAGTTTTGAGGCTCTCCCAAAATATCAATATTCTTGACTTGCTGAGAAAACTGCTCTGCTTTGGCATAATGAATACCATTCAGGAATTTCTTCCATTCCATTACGTATTCTTGCTTATATAGAGCAACTAATTGCTTGCGAATCTGTTCTGGACTACCTGAGAAAGTTAAGTCATCTGATTGACGACTATTTAGCACCCAATCTTTACTATCTGTCGGTTTATTCGCAGCATCATCAATTGCTTTTTCAACATATTCATCCCATGCTTTTTGGGTAAATACACCTGGCAATGCATAACTTCCTAATACTATCCCACGATTTTGCTCACCAACAATTTGTCCAACAGTAATCGCTGGGAAGCGCACTGCTGCACGCATTTTAATCTCGTTATAAACTCGATCACGCGCTGGCATACCACGAATTACAGACAATAAAACTTGACGCGTTTGATCAACCACCTGTGCATCCGTTTCTAGTACAGGGAAGCCTTCTTGATTAGCTAGGGTCATCGCGTAGGAGAGAATCTTCTCCGCATCTTGGATCATCTCACCACGCGGCATTTGTCCACGATTAGCATCTAACCAAGAACGCCAGAAACGCGACACTTGGTCACTTAAATGACTAGTATCCATATATTCATGGTTACTCATCATTAAATATGCTTTTAATGCATTATAGGCATCTTGAGGATTACTATCTGATGGCTCTAAATATTGCTGGTTTTTGGAAACCTGTTTAATTTCGACATTGACATGATTGGCTTTTAAAGTCGCTTCATTATTTTTTACACGTTGTAAATAGTGTGCAATGTTTTGCTGCGTAGGCATCAAGACAATCTGTTTAATACCTTTCAAGTACTCAGCTTTTAGACTTTCACGTAGTTGATTACCTTGATACAAACCAAAACTAAATTTTAAGGGACGATTGTCATCGAACTCGTCTAACTGTTGCAAACGTTCTTGCAAAATCAACAAAGCTTCGAGTTGAGTTGATAATTGCTGCCCAGAACTTTTTTCCAAGTGTACGACTTTATCTAGGTCTGCTTGTACATCAGCAATCAATTGCTGATTATTGCGATATGACCAAACCCAAACACCTAAAATGAATGAAACACCAATAAGTGCGGCAATAAAACCTATATAACGTTGACGCTTTTTTGCTGGATTAATATGCTGTTTGACAAGATCTTTATCACGCAAAATCACGTTTGAGAAAAGACCTTGTAAAAAGTAACCATGATTCGGTGAAATCGAAGGACTTACACTCCCCACATCCTGATTTTGAATTTGCTGTAAATGGAATTCTTGGGCAATATTTTCTGTCATAGGACTTTCAATAATGCCCTCTTGTAATGCACTGGTAAAATAAAAACCGCGAAAAACAGGTTGGAACTGATATGGATTATCCTCGAATAAAGTTCCAATAAAGCTTTTTAAAGCTGGTTTTAAAGTTTTAAATTCCAGTGGAAATGTCATTACACTTGGCGAGATATTTTGAGAATGACGACGACTCAAATGAGTGGTACTAACGCTTTTTAAACCGTCATAAAGAATGTTGTAATGCTTTTCAAATAACTCGACTGCATTATTCGATGAGTTCTGTTCATAAGGTAATGTTGCACCCCAAGCTTGATTGTATTCTTGGGACTCATAACAATCAAAAAACTCAGTAAATCCAGCAATTAAATCCATTTTTGAAAAGACCAAATAAATAGGCACTACAACTTCTAACTTCTCTGTTAAATCTTGAATACGGGCACGTAAATTTTTGGCTAATTTCAATGATTTTTCAGGACTTTGACTGATTAATTCAGCAATACTGACAATTACAATTAAGCCATTCACAGGTGCTTTAGAACGATTTTTCTTTAAAATATTTAAGAAACCTAACCATTCAGAATGATCTTCCGAATAAACTGAATAGCGACCTGCCGTATCTAAAAGAATTCCTTCAGTGGAAAAAAACCAATCACAATTACGTGTTCCACTTAATCCAGCCGAAACCATTTTTTGATGCGTTTCTTCAAATGGAAACTTCAAACCTGAGTTATAGATTGCAGAACTCTTACCTGCCGCAGGGTTACCAATCACCATATACCAAGGTAATTCGTATAAAGCTGCATTGCCTTTTTTATCCCCTAACTTGGATTTACGAATCAATTGAATTGATTCTTTCATTTGCTGATGAATTAACTGTAGTTCAGCTTTATCTTTATGTTGACCATATTCAGCTTGGCTATCCTTTTCAATCGCATTAGCAAGTTCTTCACCTTGTTCTGCATGATGCTTTCTTTGGATCAGCCAATAAATGCCATAAACCATTAGACCTAGTACATAACATGCTGCTAATACCCAAAAAAGCTGGCGTGGAATAGAGGAATATGAAGAAATCAGTGCCACAAATAAAGATAAAGCAATAATAGCTTTAGGATTCGTGATGTACTGCCATAGATAACCTAAAATGATATACATTGAGTTCTCGAATTCTTAATAAAGTTAATCAATCAGCAATTGCTACACTGTCCTGATCAGGGGTGATCTCAGGAACGGTCTGGATAAATGCTTTTAAATTTTGTGAATAAACAAACGCAAGATTTTGATCTGAAAGATGCGCCCCAAGCATTAGACCGAAAATTTTTGCGATACTTTGTGTATGACCTGCAATAGGTTTGCAATACAAATAATGGTGTTGCTCTATCGGACTTTGTGCAAAAAATTGCTCAAGATTTTTAATGACCTTAATTTCTGTAACATCTTCAACCACCAATACAAAAGGCTCTTCTGCTTGATATTGTGGTAAATCATGTATATCTAACTCTTTAAATATTTGATCCAAACTATTTTGATCTGTTACTAGCTTTAATTTTTTTAAAGGATGTTGTTGTTCCAATTGCATAGCTGGGGAAGCTAAACAGCTACTCCCTATAAACTCTGCAGGAATATAGGAATGATTAATCCAATACTTTTCATCAACAAACTCCTGATCAATTTCAGAATCTGCAGCAATCATGAATGTAATTTCATGTGCTTGATTTTGAATACGACTTAGAACTTCTATGAGGTTGGATTCAGCAGATTCACTACTGAGATAGTGATACTCAATATGAAACTTCTGAGGAATCATTCCTAATTCAAACAAGGTTTTTTGAATACTTTCATTACTGGTTTGGTCATTCCAAATATGAACTAAATCTCCAGATAATAAGATGTGTATATTGAATTGATCTAAACGATAAACTGGCTCAATCTCAACTGCTTCACTTTCATCTTCTACAGAAAAACTAGGATCAGTCCATGCCGGATGCATACGATATTCATGCAAATTTTGACTTTCATAAAACAAACTAGATCGCTTCAGATGGTTGGAAATTGAATCTAAAAGCTCCACATGTTGATCAATTTGATGATGAATCATTGCCATGATTCGCTGTTGTCTTACAGACAAAGATACTAACTCTTCTTCTTGTTCTTGGTTCTCAACCTGCTGATCTAACTCATTTATTCGATAGGATAAAATTGGCAACCCATGATGATTAAGTAAATGAGGATCTAATTGTGGACTGGTAAATGCACGAATTCCTTCTAATATCGCCTCATTCTCACCTATTGGGTTGTAAGCAGTATTTGCAAATAAATTTAACTCAATCCATTTACTTTCTTTTACTGTAGATAGAGATTCAGCAATTATCTCTTGCTCAGATGGCAAGATATTTTCATTCTTATTTTTATAATGCGTATATACCTTAAAAATCAGCCACGGTAAAAGTAAAATAACAGTGACAATACAAGGTAAGATTAATAAATAATTAATTAAATCAGCAGATTGTGGTTGATATTCCACATCACGCCAATAATAAATAATAATCAATCCAACAAAGATAAAACTGCTAATCAAAGCCGCTAAAATTTTCTTCAACATTATGCAGACCCTACAAGTGCATAACGCGTTTCACTGTTATGATATAAACATTCAATAGAGCTTAAAAAAGCACCATGACCTAAACCCATTTCATGACTTGAGTTCAAATACATGGGTACAACATCTGTTTTATCCAGGATTAATCGCACATCGATAAATAAAGTCGGACTACACCAGGTCTGAATGAGATGTTTCAGTTTCTTATTTAATGACTGATTGGGTAAAAATTCTAAATATTGCTCTCGGCTTAAAGGTCCGATCTGAATTTCTATTTTTCCATCAATTTGCTGAACAGTATCACCACAAAAAGTATTTAATCCCAACAAACTAGGATTAGTTCCTCCTAAACAAGTCTTCTGTTCATCTTCAAGTTTAAACTTTTCTTTTATGAATTCTTGAATATGCACTTGTGTATCAAAGACACAGCTCAGCACTGTTTTTAAAGCATGGGCAGTATTGTTTTGCCCCTGCATTAAACCTGAGAATTCTGCAAAATATTCATCTAAATCGTGTTGTTCATGTTGAGAGCTTATGTAACCGTTTAATGCATGAAGTATATTTAAGTAATGATTAGTAGGTTCAATTTCGTAACGAACCGCCAAATTGTAAACTAAACTCGCATCGACATATTTCGCGGTTAGCTTATGATTAAATAAACCTAGAAATGCTTTGATCTCTTGTCGTTGTTGCCTATTACTTTGTTTTAATTTATTCGTATATGTATAAGGTAAAGCACCTTGCGTCCCCGTTAAACCAACCACTAAATTTGTCAGCTCAATTCGAGAGTCTGTATATTGAAGCGTTTCAATCTCTGTAGTTGGAAAACTTAAACTGAATGATGTTTCAAATTTAAAATCATCAGCCCAATTCTGCTGAGATAAAGGACGATTAGAATGACGCAATAACCGTGTTGATTGAACAAACTCAAAAGCACTTGGTTTTGTAAATATATGATCAACTACAGAAGAGTCTTGCCACCAACGTTCTGAACGCATTGGTATATCTCCTGTTGATTAAGACTATCTTTCACTAGCACATCGACAAAGCTATTCATTTGAACCTTAAGATTAAAAATATGGCTCAATAATTGGCTAAAGATAAAAAGGCTGTGTCCACGAAAAACGCTTTTATTGACTGTTAGCTCAGCCCTCACACCTCGAACAAACATAGGAAAGGGTTTTGAATTGACTAATTTATTTGTGGTTGAAAATGTGAGCTGTGAAACAGCATCAATCAAAAGAATATTTTCTTTGGAATGTGGCAAATTGTACAAAGCCAAAAGCTCTTTTACATGACTTAAAGCATCCCCCTTCATCAAAGCTAATGTATTCAAAGAAAGATGTGAAATAATGCGCCATTGTTCATTGCTATTTTTATCAAAAGAATAAGGTGAAGTTGGTCGTTTTAAAATTAAAGCTCTTCTTGCCAAACTACTATCATTCAAATTTAGAATATTATTGGTTTGGCTGAGTGCTTCGTGGGGTAAATCACCATTTGAGCACAGTAACTTTGTACTAATGAAATCTGATTTAATCTCGTATGGTTTTAAATGCTTGGAAACAACCGAATAGCCGATCTGTGTATTTTTAGTTGATGAAGGTAAATAGCTAAGCGTGTAAAAGAACTGAGCCTTATCATTATGATAATGACTCATCGCAAAAAAAGGTAATACAGGAAAATGTGTCTGTTCCTGATTATTTTTTTCACGAATCATATTCATTTCAAGAATCGAATAGACTTGGTACAACTCTGGGTGATGTGCATCAGTCATCAAGCAATAATTTAGCTGTGTATGTGAAATTTTTTGTGGCTCAGCTTGTTTTTCAAATAAATTAATTGCAGGTACAGTAAATAATTTGAAATTAGCGATATTTAACTCTGAATAGTTACGAACAACAGCCTGATCATTCAAATTAAGCTTCAAATGAATCAAAAGCTCAAAAGTATTTTGCTGAACCAATACATCTTTCAAAACACTTAGATTTAAATTCAAATAATTAAATTTCTCAGGAAAACAAAAATATTCCATCAATAATCGATAAGCATGATGCGTATGCTGATCAACAGGTAATAGACTTTCTTCCTCACTAAAGCCCATCACTTTAAAAGGATTTTCTATATGACTGAGTTGATGACCTATTCTTATTGAAAAAGATGTATCTTTACGAAAGATGCTATCTAATACTTGGAGTGGGAAATTAGATATTGCATCTAAATAAATAGGTAATGTTTCATTTACCAGCCATTGCTGAGCATCATTAAAGATTTCAAATTTAAGACTCAACGTCGCATTCTGATTTAGATGCATATGAGTGCTAGGTGAAGTTTGAAACTCTAAATCAATTAAAGATAGCGGTAACAATCGAACCTGATTGGTTGTATTAAACTCACATTGAACACCTTTGAAACTACGTGACTTTAATGATGTTTTTTTGGGGATGATATGAGCTGATGTTAATTGCTTTAATTTATTAACATCTTCAAAGCTTACTACTGTGCATGCAGGAAAATGTCTTAGATATTGAGGAAACATCACCTCAAATAATGCATGTGTAAAAACTTCATAACTATCTGCAAGCTTCTTATCAATACGAGCAGCAATCAATGAAAAAGCTTGAATTAAACGCTCAATGTGCGGGTCATCAATTTGCTCTTGGTTCAAAGATAACCGTTGAGCAATCTTAGGATACTTTTGTGCAAACTCTCTAGCCTGTTGACCAAACTCTTGTAGTTCTTTTTCATAATAAGGTAAAAGTTGTTCGATCACGATTTGCTCACACTACGTTCTAGCTGAAATTACATATTGTTGTGTTGTCGGTTTAAGCAAAGCATCAAAAAAAACAGGCTCGTATAATGGGTGGATATTTAAATAAGCTTGAATACTCAAACACAATGACCCCATGTTATGGCCATCTAACAACATCTCTACTTTGATTTGTCTAAGTCTAGGTTCATGTGCAGTGATAGATTGCTCAATAGATTGACAGATCTTATCTCGGTCTAAAGGATTAGCTGTTGATAGTCCAACAAAGTCAATAATTCCAAACTGTAAAATAGATTTCTTAGCCAATGGATACTGATCTATATCTTGAGCAAATTGCGCCGTTCTGCTATTTAATAAATCCTCTAGATCATGTGCCACCGATTCTCTTAATTGCTGAATCGACATCCCTCGTAAATAATCTTCTTGCTCTGGTACTAAACGATCAAATAATGTTGATCGGAATCCATAAGGATATAAATGATCTAAATTCATTTTTATAAGAACATAATTTTTAGTGGAAATAGAGGTTAATTACAGATCTATTAACCTCTATTAGAAACTCACAAACTATTTTAAGCAGCGTAAGATGCTGTATTGTTAGAAAGTGACCATTTCTTAGTAACAGCACCTTTTGAAGTACCATTAATATCTTGTTGGTTATACGTCCATTCTACAGCAGCATATTTCAAACCAAATGCTTCAGTTGGAACACCTTCTTCATTAACAGTTGGAGTTACGCTTGAAACAAGTACATGTTTTAATTTGATTTGTAAGTATTTAATGCGTTTATCGCCATTTGCTCGGTAGAAATCAATCTGTACCTCATCAAATGTATAACCTGCAGAACATGCTTCCCATAATTTAGGACTAGTCGCATCCAAGTCTTTCACAAAAATCATATCTGAATGCTCAACACGTTCAGCAGTGTGACCACCAACACTACTTGAAGTAGCTGATTTTGGTTGACGGATATTATGAGACCAAGAATTAACCTCTAACCAGCCTTTATGTTCTGAGTCACGAGATTCGCCATCTACTTTATATTTGCCGCGAAACTCGATATAAATATCTTTCATTTAAAACTTACCTCTATTTAATTTATTTAAAGTTATTATCTAGCTGATCTCATTGTTAATTTGAGGATTGCGGCAGTTCAGTGACCAATCGCAAAGAAACAGACAATTCATCCAGCTGGAAATGTGGTCTCAAGAAAACCACGGATTTGTAGTGCCCTGGTTGAGCAGGATCTTCTACAACTTTTACAGATGCTTCACGAAGCGGATATTGTGCTTTTGCTTCTTGAGAGGCACCGTCATCAAGTAATACATATTGAGAGAGCCAGTCATTCAAAAAGGCTTCAACATTACCTGCAGATGCAAAACTTCCGACTTTATCTCGCATCATTGCTTTTAAATAATGTGCGATACGTGATACAGCCATGATGTATTGAATTTGACTCGAAAGTGCTGAGTTGGCATTTGCTGTGTCGTTATCATATTTCTTTGGTTTTTGTGTTGATTGCGCACCAAAGAACGCTGCATAGTCCGTATTTTTGCAATGGACTAATGGTATAAAGCCTAGATCACTTAATTCTTTTTCACGGCGATCTGTAATTGCAATTTCCGTAGGACACTTAAACACAACTTCGCCATCAGAGGTTTTAAAGGTATGTACTGGCAAACCTTCAACTAATCCCCCACCCTCAACACCACGAATCGCTGCACACCAGCCATGAGAATCAAATGCGTTCGTCAAACGTGTACCAAATGCATATGCCGCATTCATCCATAAATAATCATCATGGTTTTCCCCAGACACATCTTCAATAAAATTAAAGCCTTCTGTCACGGTGCCTTCTTTGGGATGGTATGGTAATCGACCTAATACATGCGGCATCGTTAATGCGACATAACGCGAATCTTCGCTATCACGGAACGAACGCCATTGTACATATTCAGCTGTTTCAAAAATCTTAGACACATCACGAGGACGATCAATATCAGTAAATGATTCAAGACCTAAAATATTAGGACTGGCAGCTGAAATAAATGGAGCGTGTGCAGCCGCAGCCACATGTGAAATTTGCTCCAATAAATACATATCAGATGGTGTACGATCAAATTCGAAATCGCCAATCAATGCTGCATAAGGTGCACCACCAAAAGATCCATATTCTTCTTCATAGATTTTTTTAAATAATGTACTTTGGTCAAAATCCGTAGCACCCTGAAAGTCTTTAACCAATTCTTTTTTGGTAGTATTCAGCATACGTATTTTGATCATCGGATTGGATGGAGTTTCTTGGCAAAAATAATATAAGCCTCGCCAAGTTGACTCAATTTTTTGAAATTGATCATGATGCATAATTTGACTAAGTTGTTGTGAAATCAACGCATCAATTTCAGCAATTCGCTTATCAATCGACAAAGTCATGTTCTCAGAAACAGTTATCGTTCCTGCCATGACTTCCTTGGCTAACTCTCCAATCAAACTTTTTGCACGGACATGTTCATCATCATTACGAGCGATACGACTTTGTTCAACAATCGAGTCGAGCAAATTTTCTGATTCTACAGCTACATTATTTACTGCTAAGGCATTTAAATTATTCACTTTTCAGCCTCCACACTTAACTGTCGAACTTGGTCCGTATTCTTTAGTACTTCATCAAGTAAATCTTCTAATCGCTCGCTATTTGATATTTTATTGCGTAAATCCGTTAGACGCTCACGTGCCTCAACCAACTTACGTAATGGATCAACTTGCTGTACCACTTGTTCAGGCCTAAAATCTTCCATTGAATTGAAGGTAAGGTCGATCGACATACGCCCACCTTCATCTGTTAAAGTATTTTCCACATCAAAAGCTGCTCGTGGAGCCAAAGACTCCATAACTTCATCAATATTGTCTAAATCAACATTAATAAACTTCTTATCTTTAAGCTTCGTTTTGTCTAATTCAGATGCTGCAGAAAAGTCACCCATCACTCCCACAACGAAAGGTAATTCTTTTGATTCTTTACCATCTCCGACTTCAACATCATATGTAAGCTGCACACGTGGTGGTCGAATACGTTGTAATTTTTTCTGAACACTTTCTCTTTTTGCCATAGCTTTAATACCTTTGATTATTGTTTCAACGCATCGAATGGACTAGCACTCGTTTTCTGCACAACTGAATTTGATTGTTTATTTACACCTGTTGGTGCCGTTGTTTGACGCTTTGAATTAACAGTTTGATTGACAACTTTTCGAACTGGCTGGCTTACTTGCACTCTCTGCTTATTAGAAATACGGCGTGTATTGCTTATTTGCTGCATTTCTTTTTTTAAAGACTCATCCGTTATGGCTTTGATATTGGATGTGTCAGGTGCAGGTTGTGCTATTCGGATATTTTCACTGAGCTGCTTTGCAGGTGGATAAGTTAAATCATTACTCAAATATCGCATTTCCTCACCTTTCATATGCTGCAAAGCACCATTGGCGATTTCAATGCTTGAGAGAAAAACAATATCTGTAAGTGTTGCACCGCGCACATTTTGTTGCTGCAACTGATTAGCCAAAGTCAAAGCATTCATCGGTTGCTTCAACTCATACATTCGCATCGCAGCCTGAGCCAGCAGATCATTTGTTTGCTGTACGCTCGGTTTATCACATATTTGTTGATATAAACCCAACAAAACCTGATCCGTTTGGTTCGCTACCAATGGATTCTGTTTAATACATTTACTTTTTAATTTAATCGGCTTTATTTGTTGATCCGATGCATAAACAGAGCTGTCTACCAGACAGATCATTATATAAAGGACTGATATTAAAATACCTTTTTTCAAAATACGCCTCATAATTATTTAAGTTATAATTGAAGAGCTGACAATTATTGTTAAAAAACCCTCTTACTCGTCAATTTTTTAGCTTTTGGAACATTTTTGCGAATTTAACAAAAAAAGCACATACAAAGTCAACAGTAGTTACGTTTATTAACATTAAAAATTTATTTAAATATTTTCATATAAAAAAATATGGAAAAATTTTTGTTTAAAAGTGACAATTTTTGCTGTATAATAATCTGTATACCAATAAAGGGTTAATATAAGTAATTGATTTTAATTATGATATTAAACAAAAAAATATCATCAAACCCAAACTAAAAAATCCATCAAAAGTTTGGTTTTATAAAAATTTATGGGCTACAAATGAACAATCTCAAGGTTTTAATTTCAAAATTATCATATCCAACTCGATCAGCATTAGAAAAATCCGCAAACTACTGTATTAACCAATTAAATTATGAAATTGAAATTGAGCATTTGTTCACAGAATTATTAAACCAAGAAAAACCAAATGATTTAATTATTTTATTTAATAAAAATAATATATCTAGCGAATTATTAACTAATGATTTAAAAGAAACTATTCAATCTCTACCCAAAGGAAATACAAGAACTCCTATTTTTTCTAAATCAATTATTCGATTGCTTGAACAAGCTTGGTTGTTAGCATCAGCAGATGAAAATCCTCTTATTCGAAGTAGCCATTTATTAATTGCACTATTAACAGCTTCAGATTTACAGCAAATTGCATCACGAGCATCTAGTCTTTTCGAACTATTCCCTATAGATACGATGAAACATAAGTTTCTAGAATCATGTGAAAAAAGTAGTGAAAACCAGATAGATGATAGGATCAGTGATTCAGAAAGAATTACTTCAAAAAAAATAGATTTTTCAAAGACTCAGATCAAAACACCTGCTTTAGATCAATATACAATTAACCTCACTCAGAAAGCTAAACAAGGTGATATTGATCCCGTCATCGGTCGTGAGCATGAGATAAGACTTATGCTAGATATTCTGATGCGTCGTCGCCAAAATAATCCAATTTTGACGGGAGAACCTGGTGTCGGTAAAACAGCTGTTGTTGAAGGACTCGCTTTAAAAATAGCTCAGGGTTTTGTACCTGATACTCTTAAAAAAGTTGAATTACATGTTCTTGATATGGGTTTATTACAGGCAGGTGCGAGTGTCAAAGGTGAGTTTGAAAATCGTTTAAAGCAAGTTATTCAAGAAGTTCAAACATCAACTCATCCTATTATTCTGTTTATTGATGAAGCTCACACATTGATTGGTGCGGGTGGTCAAGCTGGTCAAAATGATGCTGCAAATTTACTTAAACCTGTATTAGCCCGAGGTGAACTAAGAACAATTGCAGCAACTACTTGGGCTGAGTACAAACAATATTTTGAGAAAGATGCTGCACTAAGTCGCCGTTTTCAAGTCGTTAAAGTTGAAGAACCTACTGAAGAAGTCGCAATCGATATGTTGCGAGCTATGATTCCAGTCATGCAAGATCATTTCAAACTTGAAATTGATGACCAAGCAATTACTACTGCTGTTCATTCATCACATCGTTATATCACTGGTCGTCAACTTCCAGATAAAGCAATTAGTGTTTTAGATACAGCAGCAGCTCGTGTTGCACTGACACAAAATGCGCAACCCGTTATGTTAGATCAATTAAAAGCACAACTGCATAATCTTCAGTTAGAACAAAACATTTTATTGAGCGAACATCAACAATTTCCTATTCATCATGAGCGCCTAGATGAACTCGATCAACAACTTATAAGCTTAGTAGCTGAAATCAAAGAACTAGAGATTCGCTGGGAAAAAGAACTTAATTTAGTAAAACAAATTCAAACTCTCAGTCTGCAAGATCAGACACAAACTCAAATCACTTCATTAAGAGATGAATTAAAAAAATTACAAGGACAAACTCCTTTAGTGTATGAACGTGTTAATGCTCAGATCATTAATCAAATAATTTCTGATTGGACTGGAATCCCTATTGGCAATATGGTGAATGATGAAATTAAACAAATATTAAGTCTTGAAGATAAGCTCAGTGAACGTGTCATGGGACAAGACTATGCACTATCTCAATTGGTTCAAGGTATTAAAACATCGAGAGCAAAATTAGAAGATCCGAATAAACCCCAAGGTGTATTTCTACTCATTGGGCCTAGTGGGGTAGGAAAAACCGAAACTGCATTAGCTTTAGCAAATGAGTTATATGGTGGCGAACAGCATTTGATTACGATCAATATGTCTGAGTATCAAGAAGCACATACTGTTTCATCATTAAAGGGGGCTCCTCCAGGTTATGTGGGTTATGGTCAAGGTGGTGTCTTAACCGAAGCAGTTCGACGTAACCCATACAGCGTTGTACTGTTAGATGAAATCGAAAAAGCACACAGTGATGTTCAAGAACTTTTCTACCAAGTTTTTGATAAAGGTACATTAGAAGATAGTGAAGGTCGTGTCGTAGATTTTAAAAATACGATCATCTTACTTACCTCGAATACTGGTTCAAGTGCGATTATGCAAGCATGTTTAAATCAACCTGTTGCCGAATGGCCAAGTGCAGAAGATTTGATTGAACACTTAAAACCTAGTTTATATAAACAATTCAAACCTGCATTCATTGGTCGTATGCGCATTGTGCCTTACTTTCCTCTGCATGATGACTTACTTATTCGTATTATCAGCCACAAGTTAAATAAAATTGTAAATCGCATAGAAACGCAATATTCAACGACTGTGCAATATTCTGAAAGCCTCGTTGAGTTACTTTTAAATCGTTGCACAGAAGTTGATAGTGGTGCCAGAAATGTAGACAACATTCTTAATTCAACAGTTTTACCATCACTTGCAACTGAAATATTAATCGCTTTAGTTGAGCACAAACTACCCAAGTTAATTGTGATCGATACAAAAGATGATGAAATTATTTATCAGTTAGATCCTCGTGAAAAAAACACAAAAATACGTTCAAGCAAAAAATTGAAAGCTGAAATATAAGACTGAGCCAGCATTGTGACACATATGGATATTAACGAATTACTAGCACCGATTTACGATGATTCACCGTGTGGTGAAGACTGTTCCTTTTCAAATGAGTTTCATGCCATCAAAAAAGCACGCACTCAAGATGATCTTTTGCTTGATCAAGGTGATTGGGTTACTGAACCCAAACAGGCTGATTGGGATTTTGTTGCGAGAACGTGTACTGATTTAATCCAAACTAAAACCAAAGATATTCGTTTACTTATATGGTTATCAGAAGCTTGGGCAAATTTATATAGCTTTGAAGGTATCGCGAAAAGTTTAGAATTAAGTCACCGCATGTTGGATAATTATTGGCTTAATCTCCATCCTGAAATTGAGGAAGATGATCTAGATCAACGTATTGGTTTATTGCAAGGTTTGATTAATCAACTCCCTATTTTGGTCAAAAAGATACCTTTAATCAACCAGTCACCCTTTTATCATTTACTCGATTACGAGAATTTCTTATATCATGAAAATGTTCGTCGAAAGCAAAGCGATGAATATGATAATTCTCTTAGCTCCACTGAATTGGAGCAATTTGAAATCGCATTAAATAATACAAACAAAAATTTTCAACGCCAAAATTATCAATTCTTTACTGAAATTTTATTGCAGTGGTCAACACTGAAAAAAGTTTTAGATGACTTACTAGGGTTGGACTCTCCAAGTTTTGCCGCGATTGATTCTAGTTTAGAAAATATTCATACAAGCCTTAAAAAAATTTATAAGACTGATTTATTTGAACAATCCGAAGAAGCTAAAATACCAATAATGCAATTAGATTCCTCAGCTTCAGCACAAATAATATCGAATCCATCACTCACTCACAGCCAGTTATCTTTTCAGCCACAAGTACAATCACATGTTGAAAATCGCGAACAAGCTATGCGTGTTTTACAGGAAATCGCGTCTTATTTTCAAAAAAATGAACCACATAGCCCTGTAAGTTATATGCTTCAAAAAACGATTAAATGGAGTCAAATGCCATTACACGAATGGTTAACTCAAGTGATTAAAGATGAGCATCCTTTGCAAATGTTACAGGATACGCTAGGCGTTCAACCCAAGAATGAATATGAATAATTATTGGTAAAGACTATGTTTAAAGCAGAAAAAATTCTTTGGGGTGAAGGCTTATTCTTGCGTCCTCAACACTTTCAAATCCAAGACACTTATCATGAACAACGTTTGAATCATACTGTTCGTGCATTGGTACCTTATGCATATGGTGTGCAGAAACTTAAATTTGATCAGATTCAATTATCAACTCATATTTTGGCCCTAGAAGAAGTGGAGATCATTTGGCAGGATGGCGAAATTTATCATGCACCTGCTCAAGATTTGCTACCTGAACCTTTATTATTAGACGAATTAAATTTACGCGGAGAAATGATTGTTTATCTGGCACTGCCAATATTGCAAGCACATAAAAAAAATATAGCCGATGAAACCCGCTCACTTTCAAGTCGATATCATAACTACTTGAGCGAAACACATGATTTATTTACGGATGCGAGTCCTGCTGAACTGAATTTCTTACGTCGTCGAGCAGAATTCAAATTATTGGAACCCCATCTGCAACCGACCCAAAACCTAGATGGTTATTTATATCTAGCTATTGCTAAAGTAAAACGACAAAGTTCAGGTAACTTTGAACTTGATAACCGTTTTATTCCACCGATTTTGCACATCTCAGCATCAGAGCCTTTAATCAATAACTTAAAACGTACTCTGAATGTTATTAAAGCAAAAATTAAGACAATTCAAACAAATAATCGTGAAAATGAACAGAAGCTCATTGAATTTCGATCAGGTGATATTGTTTCATTTTGGCTAATCAATGCGTTAAACACCGCATATGCTGGATTAAATCATTTACTACAATATCCACAAATTCATCCAGAGCGATTATTTTCAGAATTATTACGATTAACTGGTTCATTGCTGACATTTTCAACAGCTTATGATGTAGATCATTTACCCCATTACCATCATCATCAGTTAGAAGATAGTTTCCAACAGTTGGATCTCATACTCCGCGATCTACTGGATACGATTATATCAAGTCGCTACTTCAGTATTGCATTAAAAGAAACGCGACCTTCTTATTGGGTTGGTAGTCTAGAATCAGACAAAATCACACGAGATACTCGTTTATACATTGCGGTCTCAAGTAGCATGATGCAAACACATGAATTAATTCAGATCGTGCCGCTTCGCTTTAAAGTAGGTAGTACGATTGATGTCGAACAACGTGTTATCGCTGCTCTTCCTGCTGTTCCATTACACCATTTAATGCAAGTTCCTACAGCAATTCCAGTTCGTTCAGGCGTGAGTTATTTTGAGATAGAACCACATCATGAACTCTATCAGCGCATGATTGAATCGGAAACAATTTGTGTCTATGTTCCAGCTGGATTCCAAGACATTACGATCGAATTAATTGCAGTGATGAATAGCTAAGAGAAAAATCATGACTCAACATCCTACAGGTATTCCCTCTTTATTTGATGATGGAAAAATTGGTTCAGGAACGAAAACTAATGATCAGTCACAATCTAAACTTCAAACAACTAATTTAATTGATCTCTTACATGATGGGTTTTATTTGATTTTTCTTTTACGAAATCATTATATCCCTTCAAACCCTAATGATTTCCGTGAAAAAATTTTAGAGTTATTAAATCGATTTGAGCAACAAGCCAAACGCTTACAGTTTTCAGCTGATGACATACATGATGCAAAATATGCATTTTGCGCATTAATTGATGAAACAATCGCAACTCAACAAGATGCTGCATATTTTAACTTACAAAATACTTGGTTAATCAGTCCCTTACAATTAAGTTTGTTTGGTTCACAACTAGCGGGATACCGTTTTTTTGAAATTTTGGAGCAACTCAGAAGCAGAGGTAAAGAACGTTTAGCCTCACTGGAAGTTTTCCATTATTGTTTACTACTCGGCTTTCAAGGAAAGTATAGATTAGAGTCTATTGAAAGTCTTAATCATTTGGTGGCTCGTGTTGGTGATGAAATTGATTATTTGAAAGGTAAAAAAGCGGCTTTTTCTCCTTTTGCAGCAATTCCAGATCAAATCAAACATATTATTCATAATGAACTTCCATTTTTGTGGATTCTAATCTTCTTATTACTATTTTCCATACTCAGTTTTACAGGCTTAAGATTTATGTTGAACAAACAAAATCAAAATGCCATAGCACCTTATCAAAATGTTATTTCAGCACCTGCTGAAGAAGCCCATATCACTATTCATCTACCTTAGTTGATCGTTAAATGATTCAGGAAAAAGCGACCTCTTTGCGTATTTTGCAAAGTAACAAGAAGAAAAATTTATCTCCTCTCCTCTATGTGATGATTGGCTTCATTGCTGGAGTTGTTACTTCCTGTTTATTTGTATTCCTGTCTTTCAAATCTTGGTCATTAAAAGAGAATACACAAATCGCCTCCCCAGAGAGTGCAACACCATCTGAAATGATCACCTCAAATGCTCAATACACTGAGCAAGTGACAAACAATGATCAAGAGGCTAATTCAGTAGAAGATGGCAGCTTTGCACAACCCCAAGGCAATGATTTAAATAAATTTTTCCAAAGAGAGCCTGTACCAGCACCCTCAGCGAACACAGCTAAGCCTTTATCTCCATTTGTGAAAGAACAACCAGCAAAACCTTCTCAAACCTTAGAAGCAAATAAGCGAACTGAGATTAAATCACAAACAACACCCTCAACATCTCATGCACAAAAAACTATAAAAACAGATGTCAAACCTTCTAATAGTGCAGAACCTGATATAGAGAATCAAACACCAGAAGCTATCGTACAAATTAAAGTGACTCAAAAACCATTTGCTGTGAATGAACTCAAATAGCATATGGTCACCTTAATTTTTCTAAGCTTTGCTTGTTTGGTGATCGGACTAACACTGTTAATGTCTTATGAGTTACGAAATAAATGCGGTCAACTTATCCATTCATTTATTCCATCTAGCAAAAAGAAAATTAGGACTGCATTACAATTTGCAGATCATATCCACGAAGCGGCATCTCCACATAAACTTCAGTCACATTGGCATCTACAGCAATGGTGGATATTAATTGCTGGTTTCTTTTTATTTGCGAGTATTCTTGTATTTGCATTCACACGTCCCATAAATCCAACACGTATTGAAGCAGAGTATTTAAAAGAAACTGATCCTCAAGTTTATGCATTATTAAATGGTGAAATCCTAAGCCCTCCACCTGAGGTAGATGAAACATTAATTCATGATGCGATTGTTGAAGCGACTCGCTTAGAACAAAGTTACCAAGCTCAACAAGATACGGTTTCAAGTATCAATGCTGCTCAGATTGAACCACCATTAACACATTCACATGGAAGCTTAGATTCATCCTTAGTTGACCGTAAGTGGGATAAAATTAATCCTCGCTACAAACAACGTTTACTCATGGTCTTTAAAATTATGAAGGAACAGCATGGTTATGAATTGGTATTACTTGAAGGATATCGTAGTCCTAGCCGCCAAAACATGTTAGCAGGCAATCCCAATACCACTCGTGCTAGAGGTTATCAAAGTTATCATCAATTCGGTTTAGCCGCAGATGTTGCTTTTAAACGTAATGGAAAGGTTGTGATTACTGAGCGTGATCCATGGGCTATGCGCGGTTATGAATTATATGGTCAAGTCGCTGAATCTGTGGGTTTAACTTGGGGTGGACGTTGGAAATCGATTAAAGATTATGGTCATACTGAGTATCGTATGCCCGGATTAAGAAAAACCAAAGAAATGGCTGAGCAATTGATTGCGGAAGGTCAAATTACCCATAGGATTTCTTAGTTGAGTACGTCTTAAAAAGGCAAAAAAAACCACATCGTGAGATGTGGCCAAAGGTGTAGCCATGCTTGAACTGTCATGCTGCATTTTTAGAATAAGCGAGAAAACTTAATTTAATATTAAGTCAAAAAATAATTTATTTAGCTTTATTCCGAATGTTTAAAATTCGATTGTTTGAATGAATCATTTTTAAACAACAAGTTATTCAAGGATCTTATATTCACAAGGATTTTACAGTACTGCACCTATATTAAAATTTTCTACTGGTGACGAGCTTATGCGGTACGGCTTAATCTTAGGAGATCAGCTTTCAGAGCAAATTACCACACTAAAAGTGCTTGATAAAGATCAAGATCTCATTTTGATGGCAGAGTTGGTTGAAGAAGCTACCTATGTGCAGCACCACCCTCAAAAAATCGCATTTATTTTCAGTGCAATGCGCCATTTTGCAAAATCATTAAAAGCACAAGGTTGGAAGATTCGTTATCAAACATTTGACCGTACACAAGCTGCTCAAGGATTTATTGATTTTATCCAAGCACAATTAGAAAAAAATCCAGCTGATGCATTGATCATCACAGAAAGTGGTGAATTTCGATTACAACAAGCGATTGAAACCACATGGTCTAAGCAACTTAAAATTCCAGTACAAATCCTTAATGACGATCGTTTTTTTTCCTCTCCCCAATCCTTTCGCAACTGGGCTTCAAATACCAAAACCTTACGCATGGAATTTTTCTATCGAAAGCTAAGACAACAAACCGGTTACTTAATGAATGGTAATGAGCCAATCGGTGGGAGATGGAATTATGATACCGAAAATAGACAAGCTTGGAATAAGAATGATCCAATCCCCTCAGCTCTACAATTTGATCGAGACCAAATTGACTTAGATGTCATTGAATTAGTTAAAAGAGAATTTAAAGAACATATCGGTCAGATCAATCATTTCAACTGGGCAACGACTCGACAACAAGCCCTAGAAGCACTCCAATATTTTATTGATTATCAATTAATTCATTTTGGTCAATATCAAGATGCAATGGTCAGTGGAAAGGATTATCTCTTTCATAGTCTGCTTTCTCCTTATCTAAATTGTGGTCTACTTTCTCCAAAAGAAGTCTGTGATGCTGCGCAACAAGCATACTTTGATCATCATGTTCCGCTAAACGCTGCTGAAGGTTTCATCCGTCAAATCTTAGGTTGGCGTGAATTTATTCGAGGAATATATTGGTTAAAAATGCCAACTTATCCTGATTTAAATGAGTTACAGGCAGATCGTAACCTTCCTGATTATTTCTGGACAGCTGAAACAAAAATGCTATGTTTGCGTGAAGCTTTAAGAAATTCTTTGGAAAATGCTTATGCCCATCACATACAACGATTAATGGTGATTGGGAACTTTACTTTATTAAATGGTATTTCACCTAAACAAGTGAATGATTGGTATCTCAGTGTTTATGCAGATGCTTTTGAATGGGTGCAGTTACCTAATACTCACGGTATGGTTTTGTTTGCAGATGGTGGTCTCGTGGCAAGTAAACCTTATGCAGCTTCAGGCAACTATATTCATCGTATGTCTAACTACTGTCAGAACTGCCACTACAATGTCAAAACCAAAACTGAACAAGATAGCTGTCCTTTCAATAGCTTATACTGGAATTTCTTAGCCAAACACCGTGTTTTCTTTAGCTCCAATCACAGAATGTCAATGATGTATAAACAATGGGATAAGCTTAGCCAAGATGATCAAAATACAATTTTGACTCATGCGAATGATCTACAAAAACGTATCGAAGAACTCTAATCATGCATAAGAAACTTCATTTACCTGAAAAAATTTGTGCTTATTGTTTACGCCCTTTCACATGGCGAAAAAAATGGGAAAGAAGCTGGGGTGATGTGAACTTCTGTTCCCAAAAATGTAAACAGCTTGCTAAGCGAAAAGCGAAGTCAGATGTGAACAATCACACCTGACTGAATCGATTATGATGAAGTATGAGTTGTTTTAATTAAATTACTTAAATCATAACCTTGCTGTTTGGCGGTTTGTAAATAGGATTGATAAGTCGCTTCATCGATTGTTGGAGTTTTTGAAAGTATCCATAAATACTTTGTTGATGGTCCGCCAACTAAAGCAACTTTATAATCTGGATCAACTCTCAATACCCAATAATCGCCTTTGGTAAATGGTAACCAACGTAATCCTTTTGGCAAAAAGCTCACTTTCAACTGACTTTTTCCCTGATTTTGTGGATAGGCTACGCCCTCTGAACTTTTCATTTCTCCAGAGGCAGTACGACAACTATTAAGTACCGATATTGTATTGTCAGCTTTGATTGCATATTTAGCGCTAGTATCACTTACACATTGACGTTGAAAATACATCGGTAAATGTGCAATTTCATACCATTTACCTACATATTGATTTATATCAATTTTATCAACTGCTTTTGGTGTGTTTGCAAAGGTGGGAAAGCTTAACGTGCTTAATGAAATAGACAATACAGATAGACTTAATAGCGTTTTTACTTTCATTTTATCCTCTTCATCGAAAACTATACTTTTCAACTATAAGTAGCTCAGCGTGAATAAAATGTGAGTCATCTCTAAGAGTAAGTTTTATTCTTTTTTATATAAAAAGAAAGTTGGAGATGTCACTCCAACTTTCCGATTAAGAAATTAATTTACCTGTTTATCTTTATAGAAAATGGCATAACTTGCATAACAAGCGATGATAAACAAGACACAACATACAAATCCAACTTGCATTGATGGATCAGTCACCATACTAATACATGTAATGACGCAGAATACCCCACCTAAAATAGGAGTTAATGGGAATAAGGGCGCAGCAAATTTGAGATCTTTAACAGTGTTACCAGATTTAATCCATTGTCTACGGAAATTAAATTGAGAGACACAGATCGAAATCCACACTACAACCATAGTGAATGCAGCAACACCTAATAAATTTTTGAAAATTGTTTCAGGTGCAAAGTGCTCAGACAATAAACCAGGTATTGCACCAAACATCGTCACGATAATTGCAATAATCGGTGTACCTGAACGTGTCAATTTTGCGAAAACTTTAGGTAACTGATTTTTAGTCGATAATGACCACATCATACGTGAAGCAGCAAATAATCCAGAATTCGCAGCAGATAACAATGCAGTGATAATCACAAAACGAATAATATCTTCAGCATATGGAATACCGATGTAATTGAATACAGTTACAAAAGGACTATTACTTACCGAATTTGCATTTAAACCCGCCATGTCATAAGGCAATAAGGCACAGATCACGATAATCGTACCAACAAAGAAAATCAGGAGTCGCCATATCGCAGCATTGATTGCTTTAGGAACCGTTTTAGCAGGTTCTTCTGCTTCACCCGCAGCAACACCAATCAACTCAGTACCTGAGAATGCAAAATTCACAATTAGCATAGTCGCAAAAATAGGAAATATTCCATTTGGAAACCAACCATGCTCTGTTAATTTACTAAATAAAGGTGCTGATTCATGCCCATGGTATGAAATAGCTCCGAAAATAGCGGCTAGCCCCAAACCAATAAAGCAAATGATGGTTAAAACTTTAACCAAGGATAACCAAAATTCAGATTCTGCAAATAAACGGGTTGAACTGACATTCAGTGAAAAAATTAATCCTGCAAATAACAGCGTCCATGTCCACATAGAAATGGATGGAAACCACTCCTGCATCAATAATGCTGCCGCAGTAAACTCCGTCCCCAATGTTGCGGTCCAAGTTAACCAATACAACCACGTAATCATGTAACCTGTACTAGGTCCAATATAAGTTCTGGCATATTCACCGAACGAACCTGATACGGGCATATGCACGGCTAACTCGCCTAAGCACAGCATGACCATGTAAGCAATTACGCCCCCAAGGAGATAAGATAAAATTGCTCCAATTGGGCCAGCTTGAGAAATAACATCTCCTGAACCAAGAAACAGTCCTGTTCCAATCGCACCACCTAAAGAAATCATGACCAAATGACGTTTTGTCATTGCACGTTTCAAAGGTTTAGTGACATCTACTTCTGACAACGAAGTATTTAAATGGCTTGATGTGTCTTGTTGCGGCACATATTGCTCACTCAGGAGTTCACCTGAAGGAAATGTTTTTTCATTATTGTTACTCATACACGATCACTCCAACGATATTCTTATGACAACCTGTCCTTGCTGTTTCACTTTCATAACAATCAATATCCAACGGATATCTTTTTTCTGCGTATTTTTCTACTGAACATCCATATTCAAACTCCATATACATCATTTCCTTGAACCGCTTAAAATCTTTCGAATGGCGTTATCTACATTATTTCTTTGAGAATTAGCCCTGCTCTCAATCCTACTTTGACGTTCGGATTTGGAAATAAAATCCAAACTTGCTGATCGCTTGCAATATAATTTCCCGCCTCTTGAGTAGCGATTACATCGCCTTTTTCAAAGGTTGAAAAATTAGGTGCATTCGCATCTAATCGCAGTTGAAAATCCTCACTTTGTTTAACAATTGAATCTACAACCTTGAATTGACGAAGCGATGCTTTTTGTCGTTGAGGTAAAGCTTCACCTGTAATTACGGCACGAAGTACTTGATCAATTGCAGAAAATTCAGCTAAATCATTTTGACCAAATGGCTTTGCTTTACCTAACTCCAAAGTACTGCTGGCAGCCTGAAAATACTCAGTTGTAAAATAAGTAAACGTTTTACCAACAGCGTTGTGATACACCAAAGCATCAAGATCAGCAGCGTTGAGGCTATCTATGAGAAAATCATCGTAGGGTTGCGTCTGATAAGGGAATAAGGCAAATACAGCTAATAGTGATGTGCGTATAGCCGTATGCAAATCATAATGATAGCGTTGAGCATCACTACGACTTTGCTGGAAAAACTCTGCGGTAATTTGCTCTAAAAGCTGAGCACGCTTTGTTTCATCATCAGAATTCAATTGTTGATAAGCTCCACAAAACATGCGGTTCATATCATTTTCTAGATAACGTACACCTTTGCGAATAGCTTGAGGATTACCGAAAACAAAAAGGACTCGCTCCGTCAAACGTAAACGAGAAGCGAACAGGTCTTGAACCATCTTTGCGAGCAATTCAATCGGTGCCGTTTCATTTCCATGAATACCCGCAGAAAATATGATGGCCTTGTTATAGCTTGTCTTAGGCGTGCATACTAATAACCCTTCACCTAGCCATTGCCAAGTAAATTCAGTTGTTTCACCTTGAGTTTGATTAGGTGCTTGCTGTGCAAGAGTTAATTCGAGTAGATCAACCATATGCCATCATTCCCTTGTTTAACCACTTCAAATCCGATGCCATAGTGAGCATTCGGATTTGAGGAAAATCCATATCAATCTTTTAACTACGATGATTAGCGTTGAAAGTGATAAACAGAACCTAAACCTAAAATTTTGGTTAATTCATCTAACGCTGTACGACTCTCAATCAACAAACTTGGATCAGCTAAATCATCCTGAGTTAATTCATCACGATAGTGTTGATCAACCCATTGGTTGAGGGTCTTAAACAAACCGTCATTCATAAATAAATTTGGATTAACTGCTGCTAACTCTTTTTCATTGACCGCGACACGTAACCGCAAACATGCTGGTCCACCGCCATTACGCATACTTTCACGCAGATCAAACACCTTGATGTCATCAATTGGCGTACCCATCTGAATCATGTCATTCAAGTAGCTCCAAACCGCTTTATTTTGACGAGACTCTTCAGGTACAACGATACTCATCCCACCATCTGCTCGTGTCAAAATTTGGCTATTGAATAAATATGTCGCAACAGCATCCTCAACACTCACACGGTTTTCAGGCACTTCGATCGAAATAAATTCTTGCTCAATCCCTGCCATTTTCTGGCGAATTTCATTCAAGGCTTGTGTTTGATTCAAAAACGCATGTTGATGATGAAAAAGTACCTGTTGGTTACTTACCGCAATCACATCGTTATGAAATACACCTTGATCAATCACGTCAGGATTCTGTTGAATAAATACCGTCCGTTTTGCATCTAAACGATGTAAACGTGCAATCGCCTCACTCGCTTCACGGGTTTGACGTGCAGGGAATTTCTTTGGCGCAACCGTACCACCGAGCTGTTGCTGTCCGTAAACAAAAACTTGCACGCCAGCTTGCTCGTATCCACCGCCTAGACGGTTATGATTGGCTGCACCCTCATCACCAAATAGTGCTGCGTCAGGTAAGGCTTCATGATGCGCGAAATACACATCATTATCGAACATCGCTTTAAGGATTCGCGTTGTCGTATGATGCTCAATTGAGCGATGGAACTTATTATTTAGATTTGCGGCTGTAAAATGTACACGTCCATCCGCACTATCAGCCGATGGTGACACGGTGCATGAGTTTGCAGTCCACATTGAAGATGCTGAACTGAGTGAAGATAACAAGGCAGGTGCAGTTCGCATTGCCTGTGCAATGACATCAATATCACTACCTGTAAAACCTATACGGCGTAAGGTCGGAACATGTGGACGCTCTTGTGGAGCAAACACCCCTTGTTTAAGCCCTAAATCCGCAAGGGCTTTCATCTTCATTAAGCCCTGTTTAGCTGCTAATTTAGGATTGGACGCATTATTACGGTTTTTTGTTGAAGCAACATTACCAAAAGAAAGACCTGCATAATGGTGAGTTGGTCCAACCAAGCCATCAAAATTGATTTCATAACCTGACATTTTTTTCTCCATATCGTCACGGCACGATTTAACTTAGAGCACAATGCCCGGTGATAATTTTGATGGCAGTGTAACGCTATCACTTTCCAGTGAAGCCATCGGCCACGCACTATAATCTGCTGCATAAAACGCGCTTGCACGATGGTTACCCGATGCACCCACACCACCAAATGGAGCAGCACTCGATGCACCAGTTAATGGTTTATTCCAGTTCACAATGCCAGCTCGTGCTTCGATCAATACTCGATCAAATAATTCACGATCAGGAGAAACCAAACCTACAGCTAAACCAAAACGTGTGTTATTGGCTATTTTGAGTGCTTCATCAAAATCGTGATAACGATAGATCGTTGTCAAAGGACCAAAGTATTCATCATCTGGGATTGCATTCACTTCACTCACATCTAAAATGCCTGCACTGAGTAATGAACTATCAGCTTGAGGACGAGTCATTGCTAACAATGGTTTTGCGCCTAGTGCGATCAATTTGCTTTGTGCAGCCAGCATCTGATCTGCCGCATGAGATGAAATCACCCCGCCCATAAATGGTTGTGGTTCAGCATCCCAAGCCCCGATCACTAAGTTCTTTGTGACTTCAACAAAACGTTGAATGAATGCATCACCATCAACGCCATGTTTTACAATGATACGGCGTGCACATGTACAACGTTGTCCCGCAGACACGAAAGCGGATTGAATAGCTAGATTCACCACTGCATCAATATCAGTTGCTTCATCAATGATTAAAGCGTTGTTACCCCCCATTTCAAGGGCTAGGATTTTTTCAGGTGCGCCTGCCATTTGTTTATGCAAGTGATAGCCAGTGTTGGCACTTCCCGTAAACAGTAAACCGTCAATTTGTTCAGCAGCAGCTAAAGCCTCACCTGTCGTACGACCACCTTGCACAAGGTTGAGCACACCATTTGGTAACCCTGCCTGTTGCCACAATTTTGCAGTTTCTTCGGCTGTCCAAGGCGTTAATTCGCTTGGCTTAAACACAACCGTATTACCTGCAATTAATGCAGGAACAATGTGTCCATTAGGTAGATGTCCTGGGAAATTGTACGGTCCGAAAACTGCAAGTACCCCATGAGGACGATGACGTAAAGAGGCGATACCATCTGGCATTTCAGTTTCACTAAAACCAGTCCGTTGGTGATATGCACGGATTGAAATCGCGATTTTTCCAATCATCGATTGAACTTCTGTGAGTGTTTCCCACAGTGGTTTACTGGTTTCTTGACTGATGACTTGTGCAAGTTGATTTTTATTTTGTTCAAGTAAACTTACAAAGCGTTCAATAATAGCTACACGTTGCTCTAAACCTAAGCGTGCCCATGCGGGGAAAGCTGTTCTAGCAGCATTACAAGCTGCCTCAACATCAGCAACACTAGCTTCATGACCAGACCAAATCTGTTGATTGCTCACAGGGTTGGTTTTAATAAAGCTTGTACCCTTTCCCTGTACCCAAGCACCATTAATTAATAATTCACCTTGCGACATTAGTGATTCTCCATTTTATCTAATGCTAAAACTCGTACTTCATCCTGTTCGTTAACTTGGAGAGCCTGAGCTTGTGCAGATGTGATCATTAAGGTATCGCCATCACAGACTTTGTTATTGATCAACAGCACGCAGTAATTTTTGTATTGGTCATTTGCGACCAAATAGTGTGTATCAGTCGTTTCGATTTGCTCAGTGATTTTGACTTTCACTGTTCGACTTTCTTTGACCGCCCGCAAATCCGCAGTATTCGCTTCTAAAGTAGGTCCAGCATCAAAGATGTCGACATAACCTTGATATTTAAGTCCTTCTGACATCAAAACTTTTGCTGCAGGCAATGTATGCGGATGCACTTCTGCAATTACCGCTCTAGCCTCAGCTGGTAATAGATTGACGTAGACAGGAAATCTTGGCATTAGTTCAGCGATAAAGACTTTTTGACCGATACCACTTAAATAATCGGCGGTCGCGAAATCCATATTGAAGAAGTGATAACCCAACGCATCCCAAAATGGTGAATGACCATTTTGATCTGAAAAACCTCGCATTTCTGCGATTAAGCGATCTTCAAAATACGAGCGAAATGCAGCAATAAATAGAAAACGAACCTTAGAAAGAAACTTACCGTTTTGATTTTTTCGATATTCAGGATCAAGGAATAAGGTACATAACTCACTACAACCTGTATGATCATTACTCAAAAACAAGGTGTCTAAAGCATTGTAAACATTGAGTGCTTTAGAAGCATGTACCTGTTTCGCCACACGAAAGTTGTAGAATGGCTCTTTCAAACCAACCGAAACCTCGATGGCACTTACACCAACGATTGTCTGAGATACGGTGTCTTCTAAAACAAACAAATAGCTTGCATCACACTGCTCAGTCGTACCTTCTAAAGTACCTATCGTGCGTGCAATTCGCGCTGCCAAGATTTCTTTATTTTGCGGCAAGGAGGTCAGGCCGATACCTGACTCACCTGCTCGTTGCGCTAAACGATAAATGTCATCTAAGTCCCGATGCGCTGCATGTCTAACAATCATCATGGTTAGATGCTCACAGCAGATTTAGAGACGTGCTAATGCACAAGAAAAACGATTTAAACCTTCATCAATATCTTCCATTGGAATAATCAGTGAAGGAGTAAAGCGTACGACATCTGCACCCGCAACTAGAGCTAATAAACCCTCTTCACCCGCAAGTGTGACGATATTTTTAGCTTTACCTGCATGTTCATCTTTCAGTACACAACCAATCAACAAACCTTGACCACGAATTTCTTTGAATAATCCATATTGCGCATTGATTTTATTTAATGCATCTACGAAATATTGATGGCGTTGTTTCACACCCTCTAAAACTTCAGGCGTATTAATAAACTCAAAAACTGCACCCGCTACTGCGCATGCCAGTGGATTACCACCATAAGTCGTACCATGATCACCTACTGCATACATGTTGGCATAATGGTCTGTCGTGATCATCGCACCAATTGGGAAACCACCACCTAATGCTTTAGCAGTCGTTAAAATGTCTGGGGTAACACCTGTATTCATATAGGCATACAAAGAGCCTGTACGACCAACACCTGTTTGTACTTCATCAAAAATTAGTACTGCACCATTGGCATCACATAAGGCACGTAAACCTTTTAAAAACTCAAGATCCGCTGGAACCACACCACCTTCACCTTGAATCGGTTCGACAATCACAGCACATGTATTTTCATTAATTACAGCTTTCGCTGCTTCTAAATCATTAAATGCCGTATGTTCAATGCCTTCAGGTAATGGTGCAAAGTCTTGAGAATACTTTGGTTGGCCGCCAGCGGTAACGGTAAATAAGGTACGACCATGAAAGGCATTTTTAAATGCAACGATATGATTTTTGTTTGGATTACCACTTAGCAAACCAATTTTTCGAGCTAATTTCAAAGCAGCTTCATTGGCTTCTGCACCCGAGTTACAGAAAAATACTTTGTCTGCAAATGTGCTATCCACTAATTGTTTAGCAAGGCGTAAAACTGGTTCATTGGTATAACCATTGCCAATATGCCAAAGCTTCTGTGCTTGTTCAGTTAAGGCATTGACTGCAACAGGATGCGCATGACCCAAAGCATTCACCGCAATTCCACCCGCAAAATCAATATATTCTTTATCGTTCTGATCCCAAAGACGAGAACCCTCGCCACGGACTAAAATAAAGTTTGCTGGGGCAAAGACGGGAACCATCCAGTCATTAAAATGACTACGTGTAATAGCGACATCATTCATTTTATATACTCACTTCCTGTTTAATCTTTGGGCTTGTGTCAATACCACAAGCCCGAGGCCGAAGCCTGTTCTATACCCTTTATTAACCAGGGAAAATACCGCGTTCTTTACGTGCTTTTAAGATACGTTCACATGCCAAGATATAAGCAGCAGTACGCAAACTGCATCCTTTAAGCTCAGCCGTATTCCAAACATCAGCAATTGCCTGAATCATTAACTTATCAAGGCGCTCATTGATTTCATCTTCACTCCAGAAGTAGCTCGCCATATCCTGAACCCATTCAAAATAACTGACGGTTACACCACCTGCGTTGCAGATAACATCTGGAACAACGGTAATATTGCGTTGAACAAATACATCGTCTGCTTCTGGATATGTCGGACCATTGGCACCTTCAAGCACAATTTTTGCTTTTAGATTTTGTGCACGCTCGACTGTAATTTGTCCTTCCAATGCTGCTGGGATGAGAATGTCCATTTCAACATTCCAGAACTCCTCATCAGCAATCACCGTTGCATCTGCAAAGCCCATTACACCACCATGTTCAGTGACATGTTTTTGTAATGCTTTAACATTCATACCTTCAGCATTAAAAATCGTGCCTGTATGGTCTTGTACACAGACAACTTTTGCACCTGCATGACTAAACAAATAAGCGGCTTCATTACCAACATTACCGAAACCTTGTAAAGCAACTTTACTGCCTTCAACCGCTAAACCAATGCGTTTCGCGACTTCCAAACCAGTCACGTATACACCACGACCAGTCGCACGTACACGACCCAATGAACCACCTAAATGCACAGGTTTACCAGTGACTACACCCGTAACTGTATGACCTTTGATACTTGAGTACGTGTCCATCATCCAACCCATAATGTTGGCATTGGTACCCACATCTGGTGCTGGAATATCAATTTGAGGACCGATAATTGGACTGATTTCGCTGGTAAAACGACGAGTTAAACGCTCTAACTCGCGTGGAGATAGCTCTTTTGGATTAACACGGATACCACCTTTTGCACCACCAAATGGGAGATTAAGTACTGCAGTTTTAATGGTCATCCATGCAGATAGTGCCATGACTTCATTTAACTCAACGTCCTGATGATAGCGAATACCGCCTTTACCTGGACCACGTGATAAATTGTGTTGTACACGATAACCTTCAAAATGACGGATAGAACCATCATCCATTACGATTGGAACATCAACGATTAATGTACGCTTTGGCGTTTTAAGGGTATTAATAAAATTACTTAAATCAGCATCAAGATAAGGTGCCACTCGATCAATTTGAGTGAGATAAGTTTGCCAAGCACCGCCATGTTGACCCGTATATGATAAAGACATCATCTATTCCTTAATTAATCAGTTTTCCCTGTTATCTATAGATTCCCTTTGATTCAAAAGAGAATCCTTTCACTCCATCGTTCCATGACTACATTAGTGACTTGCGCTGACAACGTTAAAAATGTTTGGAGCTTTTATTAGCACTATTATTAATAATCAAAATGATTCACAAAATTCTTTAAAATAATTAAAATGAGATAATTTTTATCAATTTGCTAATATAAAATATCAAAATGAATAATGTTGATCATATTATCTTAGGATTGCTCAAAGATAATGCACGGATGTCGATCACGGACTTAGCTGCGAAAGCACGCGTTTCACGTGCTACGGTTCAAAAGAGAATCGAGTACATGGAAAGCACAGGCATCATTACAGGCTATACGGTTCGTTATCGCCCAAATGTTGAAAAAAATATCATTCGTGCATGGATGAATGTCATGGTCGAAGGCACTAAGGCACAAGCAGTGATACGAGAACTCCGCTTAGAATCGGCAGTTGAACGTGTACATACCACCAATGGTAAATGGGATATTTTGGTCGAATTACAGTCCGATAGTTTAGAAAATTTCGACAAAGCATTGGAAAGAATTCGAAATATTTCAGGAATTTACAATAGTGAAACCAGTATTTTATTATCGACTTATAAAACTTAAACTTGATCTAGTTTTGTTTAATTTTGACTGATCAGATGAAGCAAGCTTTAGAGCAAATCTAATCTAAAATCGTGCTTGTTCCCTCCTTTAAAAGCGGGAACAAACAAGGAACTATCTTCTCATTCAAAATGATCATGAGTAGTTAAATCTTCTAGCATGTTTAAGTTTGTTTAACCCATTATGCTTAAAGCGTTATCCAGTTTTTTTGATGTTTCTAAACTAAATTTAAGCACCGCATTAAAATTATTTTTTTCAGTGGATGTCACAAAGAAAATACTGCCATTTTTAAGCAAGTGCAAAGCCAACAATTTATTTACAGTCCATAACAACATCATACGTGGCTCGGACTCTCCGATATAACTTAAAGCAGTTTCTGACTCCACAAACAAACTAGATGCACATGCTGCGGCTTCATCACCTGAGATTTGTCCATGCATCGCCAGAACCAAACCATCAGGGCTAGACAGAGCAGCTCCCGAAAAACCTATACATTGTTCACATTCACGTAAGGTTTTTTCAATAAACACCATCGCTGTTCTTGAAAATTGACCAATCATTTTTTTTCTCTCCTATTCGACCATTCATCAAGTAAATTTTTACTGGATAATTGCTAAAGCTTTATCTATCACCACATTATTTTGAACATGCTTTACAAGCCAATTTTCCAAGACGCATATGAAATCTAACCAAGGTGCCTTGCTCAATTTCCGCCTCACAATAATCACAAACTGTTGCTTCATCTAACTGACATTCTTCATATTTTTCAGTGTCTACCAATAAATCACCAACTTGTTTTAACCAAGCTTGGGATTTGACAATATCGTTTTTAAATTGCAGCTCATAACGTTCAAATTGTTCAATCAAATCAGCCGATAGTTTGTGTTCCAATAAAGTTTGATGCATCAGCAACATACGGTGCTCAAATAACTCATCTGAGATCACCATCCAATGATGTGAATTTCTTGGTTGCTCACCAAAGAAAGTCGCCTCACCTGTAATTAACTGTTTTAAAAATGCAAATTGTTTTCCAATAATTCGATCTATAGTTACTCTTTCAAAAAATGGAGCAAGTTGCTGATCGGCATATACTTTTTTATAGAATTCGGTCAAAATTTTTCTGACTGTATGATCCCCGCCCAACGCTTCCCATAAGGCTGGATTGATCGCTACATCGTTTTCGATTATGACTTGAGGTGCGCTAATTGGGCCTTTCAGGTAGAACTCATTTCCTAACTGATCCAAGCCTTGCTCTTGAACCCACTCCATATCCTTTTTAGCAATTTCAATGCTCAGTGATGTTTCTTGCTCAGGATCACTTACTAATTTTGCTAATATTGAATACCGTTTTGAGATATCAGTTACATAAACATGCTGACCTTTTTGATAAGTCAGTTCTCTATAAGGCTCTGCTTGAATCAGACTATGATCTGCTTGTGAAATTGATGACAAAACCATACATTGCGTTATGTTGTCTTCGTCTGACTTCGCAACTAATTTCATATCCGTTGTTGGAACACACTGACACGCGAGTAAATAGTTTTGCCCTTGATGTGTGGTAGGTAGCCTACGACTTGCCTGTTCTGGAATGTCACCAGAAATACATTTCAACATGCAACGATGGCATACACCGCTTTTACATGAAAAATCGATTTCTATACCTGAACGCTGAAAGCATGCTAAAACCGTTTCGTCAGCTTTACTTTCAATCGTATATCCTGCAAATTCAAGATGCGGCATCACGCTCACCTTTTTTGAAAATTCATCATGAAGTTCATCGTTGTTTTAAGCAAAGTTAGACTTTGCTTAAAACATACGCATCGACTGAATTATGCGTGGAACGCGCGTTCAATCGTTGGTAAAGCAATACGAGCCTTAGTCAACACCATGCCTAAGTTCGCACCTTTACGGCAAACAAAACATACGATCTCGTTTTGATCTTTCGTGCGAATAAATACGTGGATCAAGTTTTCACTATTCACGATAATTTCTTGGAAGTAGTGATAATTATCTTCATCCATCAAACCACGTGATTTTTTAAAGATTTTCTCAATTGCGACAACATTCGGCCCCTGAAAAAGATCAGCTGTAGCGGCAGCTAAAAAATCAAACACTTCCGAAGGATGTGAGTCAACCGTTTTAATACTTAAAATCATTCCTGAATTTAAATCTACAAAACCAGCTGCGAGACAGTCTGGTACGCTGGTCATTGCACGTTGTAAAGCATCATCTAACATCTTATTTTCCCCTTGTATGGCGAGTTACACCTTGCTAACCAACACATTAGAATCAATGTGTTTTTCTAAATAAATTGAAAAATCATACAAAAAATCAATCTGTTGCTCAGATTGAATCATCAAGTAATTCAGAGAACGTATATATTCGATTGCCTCAAGTGCAGTCTTTTGAAGCCTTGCTTTCCATAAAAAGTAAACAGCCAACATCGTTCCTGTTCGCCCCAAACCTGCTTTACAGTGCAACGCAATGGATTTGCGATGAGATATTTTTTGGTCAATACATAGACAAAACTGATAAGCATCCTGTAACGATGGAACAGACATATCGTCAATCGGGAAATGTGAAACTGTTATGCCAAATTCAGCGGCTAGATCAGGGTTAAAACTTTCCTCGGTTAGTGATAACAAATCAGTAATTCCAACATCCTGTAAATACTTCAAATCAAGTGCCGTCTCTCGAACTACACCAGGACACGGACAACCAGCAAGCCGTCCGCGAATTAGCCAAACAAACCCCAAGGGGCCTCTAGCTTGGTTTTTTGCATCCGCTTTGTGTTCTAAAAAATCAACGTGTTGCAGATTGATGTCTGTTTCTTCACGACTTTGGATTTTCTGCGAGCACTCTAAAACTGGTTCATTTGATATTTGATCAACGTCTACTAAAGGTTTAGCTAAACTCAAATGTTTTGAAGTTGCTAATTGGAGATTCATCAACGATTGCTCTTGTCGATCTAACTCCTCAGCAGAAAGCTCCGCACAGGACCCGGTTCTCAGAAATTGTTTCGTCATCTCGTGTTGAGGATGTTCAAAAAAAGCTTCTGCTGAGCTAATTTCTTGTATGCAACCATTTGCTAATAAACCAACGTAATTGGCTAATTTTTTAGATCGCTGAATATGGTGAGATACAATCAAAATCGGGATTTTTTTGGCAATTTTTCGGATTAAATCATGCACAAAAATCGCATCGGAATCAGATAACCCCACCGTTGGTTCATCAATCATCAACAGTGCTGGCTCTGACAACAAGGTATATAAAATTGCTAAATTCTTTGCTTCATGGCGTTCTAAAGTTGCCGTCGATTGGTGAAGCTTTGCCAGAATCCAAGTTTGATCATACTGATCGCATAACTGCTGGATTAGACTGAGTTGTTGTTGTAAATCTAGGCTCGAACGATTAGGTAAATGTGAAAGAATATTTTCTTTAACAGTCTGTGTAATATGAATTAATTTTTGCTGAACTAAGGCAGGTTTTTTATCAGAGTCGAATAATGAATAGCCATTATAAGTGATCTCACCACTGAACTTGAGTTGAGGATTTCCTTGATTCAGACCCGCAAGTGTACGCAGTAAAGTCGATTTACCTGTTCCGGAAGGTCCCATTAAAATAGTAATCCCATGGCTTAAAACCTTTAAATTTAAAGATCTTAAAATTTTCTTCCCTGAGATTTCTAAATTAAAATTTTTTATCGAAAGTGTTGAATCCTCATCCACTTATCAACCCCAATAACCATCAAAAAGCAAATGCAAAAAATAAAAACAATTAAGATACAATTTATAACACAAATAACATAATTTATCACGGTAATAATTAGTCTAATTTTTAAAACATTTTTCTAAATTTTATTCTTTGATTCGACCCCGCTCTTCATAGTAAATTTTTTCTCCCAAATAACAATATGATGTATTTTCAATCAAATTCTTTGTTTTATTTCAATTTAAGTAAATGACTTGATTGCTGTAGCGAGTTTATTGTCCGTTGGATTAAGTGAAGTGCAAGAATCTATTAATCGATCAAATTACATAGAAATTAACGTTCAAATCCATAATATTTGTGCTATGATGCTCGTTCATATATGGGGGTGTTATTGGCTTCGACGCTGGTGATGAAGCTCATAGATGCATGCCGAGAGCGCATTTTCTCTCGTAAATAAAATTTGCATTTAAATAGTCGCAAACGACGAAACTTACGCTCTAGCTGCCTAAGGGCAGCTTGTCCGCTTCCTAGAATACTTGTGGTTTAGGAACCCGACCGAAGCGCACGCACACAAGTCCGTATAGAGCCAAGCCTCGGGGCTTTATACCAAACTTAGAGGATCGCACCTTGTACCCTGTTCGTCGGGTCACATGGTGTTAAAACAATAGACGATATCTAAGCATGTAGTATTCTCGAGTGTAGTGCTGGCGGACGCGGGTTCAACTCCCGCCACCTCCACCAAATACCTTTAATAAAAAAGCCACTTACATAAGTGGCTTTTTTATTGACAAGATTTTTATATTTTTTTTAAATTCGCAAGAATATCAATAATGTACAAAACAAAAAAAGATTCATTATTTGAGTAAATATAGAATAAAACCCTCAAGCAACTGATTTAAATATCAATTTCACCATATTGATTTTATAAAATAGATTTCACTTCGATATTTACATAGTGAGTACTTGACCTTCCTATAATGGTAAGGTCTATGCTTTAAGCAATCAAAGAATATTTATAGGTAAATCCCATGGGAACCGAAATAAATCAAAGATTAAGCTTACAAATTGAAGGTATGACTTGTGCAAGCTGTGTAAGTCGTGTTGAAAATGCTATTAAAAAAGTTGATGGTGTGCGATCAGCCTCAGTAAATTTAGCCACTGAGCGTGCAGACATTACACTTAATAAGCCTTTAGATCGTCAATTATTAATTCATGCAATTGAACAAGCAGGCTATGATGTTCCCAAAGACAGAATTGAATTATCTATAAAAGGTATGACCTGTGCCTCATGTGTTGGTCGTGTCGAGAAAGCACTCAAATCCGTCTCTGGTGTCACTGAAGCGAATGTCAATCTTGCAACTGAACGAGCAACAGTAAGTGGTTCGGCAAGTGTAGAGGCATTGATCGCAGCAATAGATAAAGCTGGATATGATGCTGTAGAAATTCAAGCTTCAATTGCCGATCCATCTGAGCAGCTTCAGAAAAAAGATCAAGAACGCGCTGAACTTAAACGCGATTTAATTCTTGCCACGCTTTTTGCTTTGCCTGTGTTTATTCTTGAAATGGGCTCTCATCTAATTCCAAGCTTTCATCATCTGATTGCTCAAACCATTGGGATGCAAAATAGTTGGTACATACAATTCGTACTGACTACCCTTGTATTAACGATTCCAGGTAGAAGATTTTATTTAAAAGGCATCCCAGCTTTATTTCGTCTAGCACCAGATATGAATTCTTTGGTAGCCGTTGGAACATTAGCTGCATATCTATTTTCTATAGTGGCCACCTTCTTTCCAAACACACTCCCTTCGGGAACAGTCAATGTTTATTATGAAGCTGCTGCGGTTATTGTTGCTTTAATCTTACTTGGTCGTTTTCTTGAAGCAAAAGCAAAAGGACGTACTTCAGAAGCGATTCAACGTTTAGTCAGTTTACAAGCTAAAACAGCTCATGTTCACCGTGATGGACAAATGCTTGAGATTGCAATTGATCAAGTTATTGCTGGTGACACGGTGATTGTAAAACCTGGCGAAAGAATACCTGTTGATGGAAAAGTGACTGATGGAAATAGTTTTGTCGATGAATCCATGATTACAGGTGAACCGATACCTGTTGAGAAAGTGATTGGTAGCGATGTGGTAGGTGGTACGATTAATCAAAATGGAACACTCACTTTTACAGCATTAGCTGTTGGTGGTGAAACCATGCTAGCGCAAATAATTCGCTTAGTTGAGCAAGCACAAGGCTCTAAAATGCCGATTCAAGCGGTAGTCGATAAAATTACCTTATGGTTCGTACCAGCAGTAATGATTGCAGCAGTGCTGACATTCTTAGTTTGGTTAATTTTCGGCCCATCTCCTGCCCTAACTTTTGCCTTAGTAAATGCAGTCGCAGTACTGATTATCGCTTGTCCATGTGCTATGGGTTTGGCAACACCTACATCGATCATGGTGGGTACAGGTCGTGGTGCAGAATTAGGCGTGTTGTTCCGTAAAGGCGAAGCTTTACAGCTATTAAAAGATGCAAAAATTGTAGCTGTTGATAAAACAGGTACTTTAACTGAGGGACATCCAGAATTAACTGATTTTGAAGTCACATCTCAGTTTGAACGAGATCAAGTTTTGGCTGCTGTAGCTGCTGTTGAATCCCGATCAGAACATCCTATCGCAAAAGCGATTGTTGATCAGGCCAATCTAGAGAACTTGGTTCTTCCTAAAGTTGATCGCTTTGATTCGGTTACGGGTATGGGTGTATCTGCAGTGATCAATGATGATATTCAAATTAATATCGGTGCTGATCGTTATATGCAGCAGCTCGGTATTGAAGTACAACCCTTCGCAACAACTGCTTTACGTTTAGGTGATGAAGGTAAATCACCACTTTATGTTGCGATGAATGGTCAACTAGCAGGAATTATAGCGGTTGCAGATCCAATTAAATCCACGACCCCCGCAGCGATTCAAGCTTTACACCAATTAGGGCTGAAAGTCGCGATGATCACTGGAGATAATGCACGTACTGCTCAGGCAATTGCAAAACAATTAGGAATTGATGAGGTGATCGCTGAAGTCTTACCTGAAGGAAAAGTTAATGCAGTCAAAGAGCTAAAATCCCAATATGGTCATATTGTCTTTGTTGGTGATGGAATTAATGATGCCCCTGCATTAGCTGAAGCCGATGTAGGTGTAGCGATAGGTACAGGTACAGATGTTGCAATTGAATCGGCAGATGTCGTGCTCATGTCTGGTAATATGCAAGGTGTAACAAATGCAATCGCCTTATCCAAAGCCACAATCGGCAACATTCATCAAAACCTGTTTTGGGCTTTTGCTTACAACACCATGCTAATTCCTGTTGCCGCTGGAATATTATATCCAAACTATGGAATTTTAATGTCACCCATCTTTGCTGCAGGAGCTATGGCATTATCTAGCGTCTTTGTATTAGGAAATGCACTACGTCTGCGTCGTTTTCAACCACCTTCAGTACATCTAGGTTGAGGAGAATAAGATGAATATTGGTAAAGTCTCTCAAGCTTCAGGGGTCTCAACCAAAATGATTCGATACTATGAACAGATTGGTTTGATCCCGACTGCGGGGCGTAATAATGCAGGTTATCGCTCCTACTCATCGACTGATGTTGAACGTTTAAAGTTTATCAAGCGAAGTCGAGAATTGGGATTTTCAGTTGTGGAAATCTCAGATTTGCTTGATCTGTGGAATGATCGCAATCGACAAAGTGCTGATGTAAAACGCTTAGCACTCGGACATATTGAGAAATTAGAACAACGCATAAACGACTTACAGCAAATGGCGAATACGCTGAAAGATTTAATCAATTGCTGCGCAGGTGATGATCGACCTGAATGTCCGATTCTTGAGGGTCTCAAAGAACCGAGCAATGAAAATAAGGAACAGCATCACCATAATGACCTGCTGTCAATTTCACCATTAGCGAAGAAAAAATAAGGTATTAAAAAGGGCTACGAAAATGTAGCCCTTAAACTTTGTCTAAATGATTTTAGCGCGGTGGGAAACCTGCTTCAGTCAATGCTTCAGCAACCTGCTCTTGTGTTGCTGTTGTTTCAACTGTCACTTTACGACTTGGTGGATCAGCAATCACTTTAGCATTTGCATCCAAAGCTTGAATTGCTCGAGTAACACCGCGAGCACAACCACCACACGTCATATTCTCTACATGAAATTCCATGATATCTCTCCAATAAAATAGATGGTTAATAGAATATATTCCTTCCCATCATTGTAAGGTCAAGCGATTTTTTACTTGATCTTCTTTAGAGTTAGGTTACACCTTAGCTACTAGAAAAAACTCGGAGAACAACTTCAAGTTTAATTCAATGATTTCCATTTAAGTCATGCGATTAATGTGGTGCAGGGCCACCTACTATCGGCTTAGGTTTAGGACTTAACCAAATTAATAGACTCGCAAACACAAACACCAAAGCCAAAATCATAAAGACATGATTTGCTGAAATCGTAATTGCCTCTTTATCGACAAGATTGGCAATCGTTGCCAAAGTAGCATCAGAAGAAAATCCATTTTGCAGCAATGTATTTTGAACCTCTTGTGGATGCAGTGAATTAACCATTTCACTACGCGCCACTTTGGTGTGGTCATCCCAAATCGTAACTGCAATCGAAGCACCGATTGCCCCTGCCATGGTTCTTAGAAAATTCATCAAACCTGCAGCAGATGCCATTTCTTGGGGAAGAACCGAGCCCATTGCAATATTAGACAACGGGATAAAGAAAAATGGGACAGCAAAACCCTGCAATATCTGAGGCCAAGCCAATGCCATAAAATCTGCATCAGTTACCCAAAATGCACGCATTAAGGTTACAACACCCAGCAAAGCCAAACCAAAACTCGCTAAAGCACGTGGATCATATTTGGTTGATAATTTGGCTACAATTGGAGACATAGTCAAACTACCAAAGCCCATAGTTGCCGTTAGATAACCAGCCCATGTTGCGGTATATCCTAGATTGATTTGCAACCACTGTGGGATCAATACAATACTGCCAAAAAATGCCCCAAACCCAAATGCTAAGGCAGTGACAGAAACTGCAAAACCTCGATGTCTAAAAACATATAAATTTACAACAGGGTGTTTTTCGGTTAACTCCCAAATCATAAAAACAATAAAACCAATCACGGCAATTAAAGCTAAAACGATAATACTACTACTGTTGAACCAGTCTTTTTCATGCCCAAGATCAAGCATGAGTTGTAAAGCACCAATCCAAAGTACCAGCAATCCTAACCCAATGGCATCTATGCGTAATTTTTCTGTTTTGGTTTCAGCTACTGACAACAAACGCATTGCAGCGAGAACACAAAATATTCCGACAGGTATATTGATAAAAAATATCCAATGCCATGATAAATTATCGCTAATCAAACCGCCTAAAATAGGACCTAGAATAGGTCCAATCACCGTTGTCATTGCCCATAGCCCCATCGCTTGAGCATGTTTTTCAGGTGGGAAAATACGCATCAATAATGTTTGACTCAGTGGCATTAACGGTCCACCACAAAGCCCTTGTCCGATACGAAAAAAGACCAACATTTCTAATGAAGTCGCTAGACCGCATAAAAAAGAAAAGACCGTAAAGCCAATCAAACCAAAGACAAAGACACGAACCGTACCAAATCGCCCTGCCAACCATCCAGTTAAAGGAACACAGATGGCTTCAGCCACTGCATAAGACGTAATCACCCAAGTTCCTTGAGAACTTGAAACGGCGAGGTTACCAGTGATATGAGGAACAGAAACGTTAGCAATTGTCGTGTCTAACACCACCATAAAGTTAGAAAGTGCAATTACAAAAGCTGCAAGCAATAATCGCCCACCACTGAGTTCTGCAAAAGGATTCTGAGTCTTCATGATGAATTACTTCGATGCGAGATCAATATCTACTTGCATTGAAAGACCTACTCGCAGAGGATGCTCAGCCAACTCTTTAGGATCTAAGGTGATGCGCACAGGTAAGCGCTGAACCACTTTAATCCAATTTCCAGTCGCATTTTGTGCAGGAATCAATGCAAAAGCAGCACCTGTTCCACCTGAGAAACCTTGAACTTTGCCGTGATAAACGACTTCATCCCCATATAAATCAGATGTTAATGTCACAGTTTGACCTGCTTTCACTTTTGCCAATTGGCTTTCTTTGAAGTTGGCATCTACATATAACGCTGAAACTGGTACGACAGACATCATGACTGTTCCAGGTGCAACACGCTGTCCAATTTGAATATTCTTACGTGTTACAACACCATCTACAGGGGCACGTATAATCGTTCTTTCCAAATCTAATAATGCTTGATCAACATGTGCTTTTGCCACTAAAACATCTGGGGTTGAAGCCTCATTGACACCTTGAATCAAAGCATCGTTTGCTGCCAAAGTACTTACCGCAGCATTACGACTCGACATAGCTTGAGCAAGTCCTGCTTGAGCAAGCTCTAAACTAGCTTTTGCAGTCGAAACAGCACTTTGTGATTTACTTAATTCTTCTTTAGAAATTGCACCTGAAGCAGCTAGTTCGTTACGACGTTTTAACTCTAAACTCACTCGATCATATTCAGCTTGGGCTTTATTGACTTGAGCTTGAGCACTTGTGATTTCATCTTTAGTTACGATCACTTGTGAATTCAGAGAGCTGCTATTTGCTTGGCTTTGTTTGTATTGACGTTGTGCTTTAGCTAGCTCCGCTTGAGCCTGTGCAAGTTGAATTTGTGCATCTCGTTGGTCGATTTTAACTAAGATATCGCCACGTTTAACCTGCTGTGTATCCTTCACTAAAACTTCAGCAACTTGTCCACCGATCATAGAGGTCACTTGTGCTGTTTCAGCACCAACATAGGCATTATCAGTGCTTACAGAATGATGAAAAAATAATGCCCAAATCCCATACAAAATTGCAGCTATGATAAGAATCAGGGCAAATAGTCCTAAAAACTTTTTACGCTTTGCTTTCATTGCATCATCAGATAAAGCTTGCTGTTCGTTGGTTTGGGAGTCAGTCATAAATTATTCCTGAAAATTAAATAGATCATTTACTTCTGTTTTAATCAGCCGATCAGTCTATGTATCGAAACTTAACCGAAAGTTAAAAACAAAAGATAAATATGAACAAAAATTCCAGAGCATTCTACCGACAAATAATCATATTACGAGAATAAAAAAAATAACTGATGCGTTCAGTTCTAGCATTTTGATAATAATCAAAACTATTTATTTTCAGAAATAAAAAAAGCGCCGAATGGCGCTTTTTTGAAATTTTTCAAAAAATTAGAAAGCATATGATGCGATTGCAGTCGCTATTGGCTTATCGTCATTATTGACCATCGTCATGCGCATCGTGCATCCCTTACGCCCTAAGCGCAAAGTTTCTGCACGAGCGATAAAATATTTACCACGACCAGGTGCAAGATAATCTACACGCATATCAACAGTAGCCAAACGAGAAACTTTTTTAATAGTATCGGGTAAATCCTCTGGCGTTGCATGGCGATATAGCTGTTCCATTGCAACCACTCCACCAATACTATCCAACATCGTTGCAGCAACACCACCATGCAAAATCTGGAACGCAACATTACCAATCAACTCTGGTTGCATCTCAATGTAGCCTTCAATTTGATCATCAACTACACGCATGACCATGCCACAGTGCTTAAAAAATGGTGAAGAATTAAATGCTTTACAAAGCTGTTTTAATACCACGCCATGATCGGCTTTAGCACCTAACTGAATATTACCTGTCCAGTTTTTCTTTACATCATTCATACGCTGCCTGAATCCATAGATCGAAGCTGATGAGCATTGATAAATGCCTGCAAATACTTATGACTTATCATAAATACTGCACCACATGATCAAAATTTCAACAGCCCTTTTGAAACATCCCATAATTTTTACAAAACCAAAATTATAGGGCTACAATAGTGAGGACATCGAATTGACCTAAGCCGCTAAGTTCTCCCCTAGCATGACTTAAATGATTCAATTATTCCTATAGTGTAATACTGAACATCGAGATTGTTATGACTTATACGTTCAATCGTCCTGCTTTCCCTGCGACTCGCATGCGCCGTATCCGTAAAAATGACCAATTACGAGCGATGGTAAGCGAAACACAATTGACAGCTAATCACTTGATTTATCCAGTTTTTGTACTACCAGGACAACAGCAAGTTCAAGACATTCCGAGCATGCCAAATATACAGCGTTTATCTGCTGATTTATTGCTCAAAAAAGCAGAACAACTTCTTGAGTTAGGTGTTTCAAAGCTTGCATTATTTCCCGTTACCCCTCAAGAAGACAAAAATTTAACTGCTGAAGCAGCATGGCATGAAGATGGATTAGTACAAACCACTTGCCAATTACTTAAAAAAGAATTACCTGAAATGGTACTCATCACAGATGGTGCGCTTGATCCTTATACCACTCATGGTCAAGATGGCATTATCGATGAAACAGGCTATGTGTTGAATGATGAAACGGTTGAATGCTTAATTAAACAAGCATTGAGTCATGCTGCGGCAGGTGCAGATGTTGTTGCTCCAAGTGACATGATGGATGGTCGTATTGGAGCAATCCGTCAAGCACTTGAACAAAACGGTTTTATTTATACCAATATCATGGCGTACTCTGCTAAATATGCATCAAGTTTCTATGGTCCATTCCGTGATGCTGTTGGCTCTGCTAGCAACCTAAAAGGCGGCAATAAATATAATTATCAAATGGATATCGGCAACCGTGCAGAAGCATTACATGAGATTGCTTTAGACATCCAAGAAGGCGCCGATATGGTCATCGTTAAACCCGGAATGCCATATCTAGACGTTGTTCGCGAAGTAAAAGATACTTTTGGCGTACCAACCTTTGTCTATCAAGTTAGCGGTGAATACGCGATGCTTGCAGGAGCTATACAAAATGGCTGGTTATCGGACAGCGTTATCTTAGAATCATTAATGTGCTGTCGTCGTGCAGGTGCAGATGGTATCTGGACTTATTTTGCTGAAGAAGCCGCTCGTAAACTCAAAGAGATGAAATAACTCTCCGAAGCTACAACACTCCTCACCTCTTTAATAAGGAGGGAGGGATCTTTAAATTGGTTTGACGTTAATATGCATATTGCCATCATTGGTGCAGGGATCAGCGGCTTAATGACAGCTCTGGAACTTGCTGAACAAGGCTGTTTTGTTGATATTTTTGATCAACAGCAAGCAGGTCAAGCTGCATCTTGGGCTGGTGGTGGTATTTTATCGCCTATGTATCCGTGGCGATATGCACCCGAAGTTAACCAATTAGCTCAGTTTGGAAAATCGCTCTATCAAATGTGGAATGAAAAACTTTACCCAATCACAGGGATTGATTTTCAGATTCACGATACAGGCATGCTAATTTTCGATCAGGACGATTTTGATATTGGGTTGAGCTATGCAGCAAAGTTCAATGAACCGATGCAACAATCAGAATATTTAAGCCAGAATCAGCTCAATCAGATTAATCCTCGTGTTTCAGCAAAATTCGAAGAAGCCATTTATTTTCCTCATCTATCCAATGTGCGGAATCCTCGCCTACTTCAATCTCTGATTAGTTATTTGAAACAACATCCTTTGGTTCGTTTTTTTGAACATAGTCCAATCGAAAAGTTAATCATTCAAAAACATAAAATTAAGGGCTTGCAAAGCGAAGATGGTCACCAACACTTTGCTGATCATGTAGTTTTAACTTCAGGTGCGTGGACAAAGCATTGGGAAGAACAGTTACAACTGAATATTCCTGTTCATCCTATCCAAGGTCAAATGTTGTTATTCAAAACACCTGAAAATTGGCTTCCAACGATGTGCATGAATCAAGTGATGTATCTGATTCCACGTCAGGATGGTCATATCGTCTGTGGTTCAAGTATGGCGGACTGCGGTTTTAATACCACTGTAGATGATCAAACTCAGCAAGATATTTTGACAGCGTGCCTAGAAATGGTTCCTGAGCTAGCTCAATTTCCAATCGTAAAACGTTGGGCAGGCTTGCGCCCTAGCTCACCACATGGCATCCCATACATTGGGGCGATTCCAGAGGTTGAAAATTTGTGGGCAAACTTTGGACATTTCCGCAATGGATTATGTATGGGAGCAGGTTCAGCACAACTGCTGCGTCAGCTCATTCTAGAGCAACCGACATGTGTTGAACCAAACGCGTACTCTCCAACCCAACTACGAAAGCAACTCTTAGTCGTCGAGTAGAATTTCACCTAATGCCATATCTAAAGTTGGATATTTAAACTCAAAACCAAGAGCTTGTAAGGCTTTAGGCTGTACATATTGACCATTTAAAATCAATTGTGATTGTTCGCCTAGAGCAAGCTCAAATACGAACTTTGGCAATGAGATAAACGGTTTTCGCTTTAAGATTTTGCTAGCAATCTTAACGAATTGCTGTTGATTTGTTTGCTCAGGTGCAACGAGATTGTAAACCTTCTGCGCACTATTGGAGTCAAGTAAGAACACTATTGCACTTAACACATCTTGGATATGAATCCACACTACTGGTTGTTGCCCTGAACCAATCTTACCCGCGGCATTTAATCGAATCGGCAACAACATTTGCGGCAAAATTCCACCACCTTGACCAAATACAATCCCCAAACGAATAATCTTCGTATTCTGTTGGGAAAACTTTAAAGCCGTTTGCTCCCAAGCTTGGCAAAGCTCAGACATAAAAATCGCCTGCGCTGGGGTGTTTTCATCACAACTGGTATTCCATTGCTCTTGTGGATCAATACCATAGTAACCAATTGCTGAGCCAGAAATAATGCATTTCGGAAAAATCTGTTGCTGTTGCAACCACTCATAAAGTCGTTGGGTGGTATTGACACGACTATTAATTAATTGCTGTTTACGCTCACTACTCCAGCGTTTCTGACCAATATTTTCGCCCGCAAGATTGATGACATAATCAATTTGTTGGGTTTGAATCTGCTCAAATGAAGTCACCCATTGCAGATCAGGATGTTGTGAAGATTTATTCGTTTGTCGTGTTAGCGCAATGACCTTGTACTGTCTTTTCAACAAAAAAGGTAAAAGATGAGAACCAATAAATCCACTCGCCCCTGTTACCAATACAGTCAATTTTTGCATCGCACTACCTATCAAAAATCATGTCTATAGATAGTCTTAACAGAACAAGGGTGAATTACAAGTGAACTTTATTAACCTAGTTAAACATCTTGTTCGCCATTCGTTGTGCTTGTGCGCCATAGAACCACAATGTGATCAAATATAGAGGTATTGCAAGCATCAACCACATTACTACAACGATCACAAGAAAATTTGGCTGCTGTAAATACGCAATAAAGTTCTGCCAAACTTCAGGATCATTGCGACTAAAAATGAATAACCCGAGTAATAATCCAAATAAGTTGTACCCCCAAAAAATTAAACTAAACATCAAAGTGAGTTTCTTTTTTTCAGTTGCAGTTGGGGCACGGCGTTGCTGTTTTAAAAATTTGAATAAAACAAAAATAATAGCAATCAAATACGGAATTGCTGTGAGTATACCTGCAATATTATTTGGTAAAATAGCAGCCAGCACGCCTGCTACCAAAGTTGAAACCAAACAAATAATAAAAAACCATAAATAATATAAACGAAGTGAAATCATGTAGTTAAACCCAATTTGAGTGGTTTCATTAATTAATTATAAATTTTTTTCACTTTTTTTTCATTTTTATGTCAACCGATCAACATTCTTTAGCGTTATATAGGGTACAAGGTCGCAGCAACCGAATCTAAATTGCACGGCATCCGCAACGATTTTCGGTGACCTTTCATTATGACTCTCCATCTTTAGCATTTGTTTTGTTAGCAGCCAAAACTTTTGATAAAGATTTTGACCGACGATTTATCATCACTCGAATCGTCGGTTTTTATTTTTCTAATGATACAAAAATAAAAATATAGGATTAGCCATGAACTCGATTATCTATTTTGAAATTCAATCCTCCAATCCCAAACGCGATACTCAATTTTATCAAAATGTCTTTGGTTGGCATTTTGAGCATATTGATGGCTTACCCATCGAATATTATCGTATCGAAACGGAAGGGATTCATGGTGGATTACTTCAACGTCCAGTCGCAATCCCCTCAACTGAATGCGGTACCAATGCTTTTACCTGTACGATTGAAGTAGACAATTTTGATGAAACCGCAGCCAAAATTTTAAGCTTGGGCGGTCTTATAGCGATGGATAAATTTGCGATTCATCATCGTTGTTGGCAAGGCTATTTTCTCGACCTAGACAATAATGTCTTTGGTATATGCGAAATAGATGAGAATGCAAAATGACAGTGTTATACTAAATTTTCATAAAATTAAGATAGTTAATTCAAATAAAAATGAAATGTCCAAACTGTCAAAACGAAGTTGTGAATGAGAATATCAATATCCAAACGGATATGGGGAAATGTCAAAACTGCAATCATCTATTCAGAGTATCTGAAAATTTTGATTCATCGCCCCAATTCGCTTTTGATATTAATCAACCACCCAAAGGTGCTTGGTATAAAAATGACATGCAAGAAATTAAACTTGGTGCAACCTTAAGAAGTCCAATCGCCTTTTTCTTGGTTCCATTTATGCTGATATGGTCAGGTGGTTCATTGGGTGGGATTTATGGTACCCAAATAGCAAACCAAGAATTTAGTCTTTTACAAAGTTTATTTGGTATCCCATTTATCATCGGTACATTAATCTTTGGCTTTTTTACTTTACTCGTCCTGTTTGGAAAAGTTGAACTCACCATAGATCGTCAAGGCGGAAAGGTTTTTACAGGCATTGGGAAATTAGGTAAATCCAAATCTTTTATGTGGAATGAAGTGAGTCGAATCAGAGAAAATCATATTCAAAATGCTTCCAACAAACAACAAGGACAAATCTTTATAGATGCCGCGCAACCCATTCGCTTTGGTTTGGGCTTATCTCCAGAACGTCAACATTATATATTTCATACATTAAAACGAATACAAATGCAGTATAAACCTGAAAGAAGATGATTCATGGCTTTTCCAATTGAGGAACAATATATTTTAGCCGCTGAGATAGAACTCAACCTTGTATTTCCACCATCTTTTAAAAATAAAATGATGATCGAAAATGGTGGCAATATTTTTGTTGAAGATGATGATTGGCAAATTTTCCCATTTTTCGATCAATCCAATCAAAAAAGAAAAATACGTACATGCAACCATATCTTGCATGAAACAAAAATTGCGAAACAATGGACTGGCTTTCCATTACATGCCATTGCAATCGCCCGTAATGGATGCGGAGATTATTTAATTTTTCTTCCGCAGAAACACGACCCACATACGCTTTCAGATCTAGTCCATATTTGGTTTCACGGCACCAATGAAATTCAACCCGTTGATTTAGATTTTAAAACGTTGGTATAGAGCCTATGTTAAAATGCTAAATCAACTTATCGCATCAGTGTTTGATGATTAAAATAAAAAATTGGAATTATTTACCCTGAAACTGTGGCAAGCGTCTTTCAAGCATGGCTCGAACACCCTCTTGAGCATCCTCAGATTCAAATAGTGGTTTAAGGTAGTTATCCATTTTATCGAACGCAACTGTATGCCCTAAAGTCACTCCATCGGTTGCAGAAGCTAATAGAGCCTGCACAGCAAGTGGCGCAGCAATACAAATCTCTTTAGCAACTTCGATCGCACGCTCAAGTTGCTTACCTTTTTCTACAACCTCAGAAACAAGATTCAACTCATTGGCTTTTTGAGTATCAAAGGTTTTACCTGTAAGCAAATAAGGCATCGCTTTTTGCCAACCAGCTGCCTGTACAAAACGAACCGTTGCACCGCCAAAAGGCATAATCCCCCGTAGTACTTCGAGCTGCCCAAACACAGTATCTTCACTGGCTATTACCACATCTGCATTGAGCATGAGTTCCACTCCAGCGGTATAACAAATACCCTGCACTGCAACCACAACAGGTTTAGTTCTGTGTCGTCCTCCAACGCCCCAAGGATTAATTTGAGCATCGGCAAAATTAAAAATCCCATGCGGAATTTTCGGTTGTAATTCCACTAGGTCTAGACCAGCGGTAAAATGATCACCATGCGCAAAAATGACAGCACAACGTAATTCAGGATTATTTTCATATTCTGTTAATGCTAAAGATAAATCCTCAATCATATGGCTATCAAAGGCATTGCGTTTTGCCACACGATCTAAACCGATCAACATAATATGATCAATCATTTCACGGCTTACTTTTCCTAAGCTCATTTTCTATTTCCTATTATTTAGTTTTTCGATACCAAACTAGTTGATCGTTTTAAAATGATCAAGCGATATCTTGTAGCTACTTTCTGCTTGGCTAAGCTCTACTTTTTTCTTGAATACGTGCTACCTTATTCGCATTCATTTCATTATTAGATTCACTTATGACCGTGCGTTTTTTTCATACTTCTGACTGGCATCTGGGACAGTTTTTCTACAACCATTCCCGCCACTATGAACATGAACAATTTCTTGCATGGTTACTTGAGCAAATCAAAATTAAACAGCCGCATGCTTTACTCATTGCAGGTGATATTTTTGATGTGATCAATCCGAGCTCACAGGCACAAAAACAGCTTTATCAATTCCTTGCCGATGCGCATGATCTTGCACCACAGATGCAAACATTGATGATTGCGGGAAATCATGATTCAGGCTATCGGATTGAACAAGTTGAACCCTTACTTGAAAAATATAATGCCAAAACAGTCGGAGTAATTCGCTGGAATGAAGATAAAAGCTTAGATTTAGATCGTTTAATTTTGCCGATTTATGATGAGCAAAAACAGATTGTCGCATGGTGTATTGCCCTGCCTTTCTTACGTTCAGCCGAAATCACAGGTTTCAATGAAAACACCACAAACAGTCAAAATGCGATTGCCTATCTGCATCAACATTTAATCGCTGAAGCAAAACGCCGTAAAACCGATGATCAAGCTTTAATTTTGATGTCGCATGCACATATGCAAGGTGGTGAAACTTCAGATTCTGAACGACCAATTATTATTGGTAATGAGGAAGCACTTTCAACCACGCTGTTTGACGACGAGATTGACTATGTGGCTTTGGGACACCTGCATAAACCACAGAAAGTTGGGCAAGATCACATCCGTTATAGTGGCTCTCCAATTCCTTTGTCGTTTAGTGAAATTAACTATAAACACCAAGTGCTTGAAGTCACGATAGATCCTATTAAAACTGGAAATCAAGTTGAGTTTGAAGCAATTGCCATTCCACGAGCGATTCAATTACACAAAATTAAAGGTGAACTCAATGACGTCATGCAGCGACTCAAAAATCTGCCACAGGGCCTCATTGAATGTATAGATCATCGTGAATATGTTGATATTGAATATCACACAGCCACGCCTCCTCAACCGAATCTCAGACAACAATTTGAAGATGCCCTGCCTAAAGATCGTTACCGTTTAGTGCGGATTTCACGACAATATTTATCCAATCAAACCAATGCAGAAATTGAATCAAAAATTAATTTAGAACCACCTACACCCGAAAAACTGTTTCAACAAATTTGGGAGAAAAAAGGCTATAGCGCTGATGATGAAGTCACCAAAGACTTTTTAAGCTTAGTTGCTGAAGCACAGAAAAAACTTGAAGATGATCAAACAGTTTAAGGATTTGCCATGAAAATTTTATCCATTCGACTAAAAAATCTGGCATCTCTTGCAGGTGAGCATTTTATTGATTTTGAAAGTGAACCTTTAGCACATGCTGGATTGATTGCGATTATAGGAAAAACAGGTGCAGGTAAATCCACGATTTTAGATGCGATGTGTCTTGCTCTGTTTAATAAAATTCCAAGACTCAAAGACAGTGATGGCAAATTGTTAGATGTAGATGGTTCAGAACTGTTAACCAACTCTCCTCTCACTGTATTACGTCGTGGTACTGGACACGGTTTTGCCGAGCTGTGTTTTGTCGCACAGGATCAAAAACATTATTTAGCGCGTTGGGAAATTAAACGTGCTCGTGAAAATGCCAGTGGCAAACTGCAAAGTGTACAACGCTCATTGAAATGCCTCACCGATGGCGTGGTTGTCGCAGATAAAACCAAAGCCGTCGAAACGCATATTCAACAAATTACACAGCTCAGTTTTGAACAATTCACTCGTGCGGTGCTTTTGGCACAATCCGAAGTCACCGCTTTTTTAAAAGCACGGGATAATGAACGTGGTGAATTATTGGAATATCTGACCAACTCCAGTATTTTTGCCAAGATTGGACAGTTGGCATTTGAAAAAACCAAAGAAGTTCGCTTACAACGTGAAAAATTAGAAAGTGTTTTAGGTCATATTGAAATTCGTTCTGATGAAGAAATCGCTGAGTTACAACAGCAATTCCAACAGCTACAGCAACATGTGCAACAACTTGAAAATGAAAAAAATCAATTCAAGCAACAACAACAGTGGTTTGAACAACGCGATAAAATCAATAAAGACATAGCGTTAAAAAAACAAGACTATGATCTGCAACTTAAAGCCCAAGAAAACATTGCCAAAGATCGGTACTTACTGAGTCAATTAGAGACATTCGCTGAGATACGCCCAATCGTATTTCAACAACAACAATTGCAAAAAACATTGCAACAACTCGCGCCACAAATTCAACAAAAACATCATGAATTTAGCACTTTAACCACTCAATTTGAGCAACAAAAAACGCTTTATACACAAGTAGAAACAACACTCAATCAATTTCAAGATTTCGAGCAAAAGCATCAAAATGAACTGACACAAGTACGCAAGTTTGTGCAAGAACGTGACTATATTGCTGAAGAATATAAGAAAACCAAAATTCGACTGACTCAATTGGAAAGTCAGCAGCAACCACTCATCGAGCAACAACAACAGCTAGAACAAAGCATTCAAAACTTGAGTGCACAACATACGGCTTGCTTAGAACAGTTAAAACACAGTGCTCAATATGCTCCTTTGGATAATGGCTTAAATGCCCATATTCAACAACTCAAGCAATTTATTCAGCAATATCAAAAAGTAGAAAACACACTAGGCTCTATTCAACAAGCACAGACCCAACTTAAACAAGATCAAAACACATTCAACAGTTTAATCACGCAATTTGGCACGACCCAACAAATTGAACAGCGTATTGAGCAACAGTCGAAACTAAAAGAAACCCAACAAATTCGCCTCAATCAATTGGATTCAATTCAACAAAAACTTCAGCATTATTTTGAATTAAAAAATGAAGTCCTTACGCAGCAAAACAAATTTGAAGATGTACAAAAGCAAGCTCAACAGCTAGAACAACACAGCAAAAAAGCTGAGAAAGATTATCAGGCTGCCAAAACTGAACGTGAGAAACTACAACAGGTTTTGCAACAACAACGTCTGTTGCATGCTGAAAATATTGAACATCTAAGAGCTGAACTCAAGCACGGTGAAGCCTGTCTAGTCTGTGGCAGTACCGAGCATCCTTATCGTGATGACGAGAGCCAAATCTCTAAAGCTCTATATGCCTTGCAACAACAACAAGAATTACAAGCGATTCAACAGGAACAACAGCTTTTCCAACTTTGGCAAAAAGCTCAACAACAATTCACTCAAAGCCATACCGAACAAAATCAATTGCAACAGCAATTGCAGCAATTGAATGAAAAAGTAAAAGCACATGATCAGGTGTTACAACAGCAGGTATCACAGACGAATATTCAACTTGATTTCAGTCTCACTGAGCATGACATCACGACTAAGATGCAATCATTGGTTTTAGAAACGTCACAAACTCAACAGCAGCTTGAAAAGGAATTATTACAACTTAATCAAGCCAATAAAGATCAGCATGTGCTCAATCAAAACATTCAGAATACACGTCATCAACTAGAAACCGTAGAGCACTTACAACAACAGATTCAGCATATCGTGGATTGTCTCAATGCAGACGATAAAATGGCTTGGTCTAGACATGACATGTCAATCTCACAACACATATTGCAAGCATTGCAGCAACGTAGCCAACAACTAGAGCATGCAGAATCGCTCATCAAACAGAAAGAACAAATTGATCAGCAGTTGAATGTTTTAAAGACCAATTTGACAGGACTCACTACGCAACAAGCAGAATGTGCGCAACAATTAAAAGACATCGAGATTAAAGGCAAACAAAATACTGATGCTGCTAATCAACTGATTATCACCATGACAGGTTCAGCTGAAATCAAAGCCAATGAATGGTTACAACAGCATGATCAACAACGTCAGCAATTGCAGAGTAAATATCAGCAAGTGAAGCAAAGTTTTGAACAAGCTCGTCAACATTTTGAGCAGCAGAAAAATGTGCTCGAACAACTCAAAGCACAGCAGCAACAAAATCATGATTCTCTTGAACGATGTAAAACTGAAATCACTAATTGGTTAGCCCAGCATCAAAATTTTGCAGAAGATCAACTCAGTGAATTACTTGCGTTTTCATCAACTCAGGAACAGCAGATTCGAAATACAATACAACAAGCGGACCGTACTTTGAGTGAAGCAAATTCTGCATTGAAAACTATGCAAGAACAGTTGAATGTACATCTTCAATCTGGACCCAATATTCAGCTTGAACAACTGACTGAATTGATAAATGCCAATCAAGAAATTTTGCAACAGACAACAGATCAACGAGATCAACTTAAACTGCAATTGGAAGTTCATCAGCAAAATTTAGCCAAACAAAAGAAATTTGCTGATCAGATTCAACAGATCCAGCAACAAGAGCACCGCTGGAATAAGATATCTAGTTTAATTGGTGATTCAAAAGGTAAAGAATTTCGTGATTTAGCCCAACAGTACAATCTCGATATTTTACTTGAATATGCTAATCAACAATTGGCGATGCTGTCTCAGCGCTATACCCTAAAACGTTTAGATAATTCACTCAGTCTTGCGATTCTTGATCATGATATGGATGGCGAAACCCGTTCAGTTGCTTCACTGTCTGGTGGGGAATCATTCCTCACTGCCCTCGCCATTTCATTGGCGATAGCCAATATGGCATCAGGTTCAATGAAAATCGAATCGCTGTTTATTGATGAGGGCTTTGGCACCTTGGATGCATCTTCTCTGCATATGGTAATGAATGCACTAGATCAACTGCAAAGCCAAGGACGTAAAGTCATTTTAATCTCGCACATTCAGGAAATGCATGAACGTATTCCTGTGCAAATTCAGGTACAACCCATTGGTTCAGGTTCAAGTCGGATTGAAGTGGTGGGTTAAAGTGAATAATCCCTTGCCCCAAACAATGCTGTCCCAACTCTAACCATGGTTGAACCCGCAGCAATTGCTGCATCCAAATCAGCAGACATACCCATACTCAAAGTATCCCAATCTTGAGGCTGTGCATGTAATGATTTCACTTGATCAAATAAATTTTTAGCATCAGCAAACGCAGCAACATTATTAGGCGCTGGAATCACCATCAAACCACGTAAACGTAAATTAGGTAGTCGGCTGATTTGCTCTACTAATTCTGCGACCTCATTGGGTTCACAACCATCTTTAGAGTCTTGTCCGTCAATATTGACTTGTAAACATATATTTAATGGCTTTTGAGTTTCTAAACGTTGGCTAGATAGGCGCTCTGCGATAATTAAGCGATCAACACCATGTACCCAATCAAACTTTTCAGCTAAATGTTTGGTTTTATTACGTTGTACATGACCAATAAAATGCCATTCAATATCTAAATCTTGTAACTCTTCAATTTTTGCCAACGCTTCTTGTAAATAGTTTTCACCAAAACTCCGTTGACCAACCGCATACATTTCGCGCAAGCTTAAACTAGGATGTGTCTTCGATACAGCCAACAATTGCACAGTATTAGGATCGCGTTGTACACGCAGACACGCCTGCTCAATTTGACTTAATACTTGTATACGTGATTGTTCTAATTGATTCATTGACACAGTTCTCATTTACGAAATGTTTTTTTGCTTTCACATTCTATAATGTGTTGGTAACACAGAGTGAAAGCCGTATATTATTCTACAAAATAATGAGACATTTTTTGATTGTTTCGGGGAAATTATGGATATTACAGAATTACTCGCGTTTTCAGTAAAAAACGGTGCTTCGGACTTACACCTTTCAGCGGGTATGCCACCAATGATTCGCGTGGATGGTGAAGTTCGCCGTATCAATTTACCAGCATTAGAACATAAAGATGTACACCGTTTAGTGTACGACATTATGAATGATAAACAACGCCGAGATTACGAAGAGGATCTAGAAACGGACTTTTCATTTGAAGTACCAAACATTGCTCGTTTCCGTGTAAACGCATTTAACCAAAACCGTGGTGCAGGTGCTGTATTTCGTACCATTCCATCTAAAGTCTTAACCATGGAAGACTTGGGTTTAGGAACAATTTTCAAAGATATTTGTGACTACCCGCGTGGTATTGTTCTGGTCACTGGTCCAACGGGTTCAGGTAAATCAACGACATTGGCTGCAATGATTGATTATATTAATGAGCATCGTTATGACCATATTTTAACGGTTGAAGACCCAATCGAATTTGTACATCAATCAAAGAAATGTTTGATTAACCAGCGTGAAGTGCATCGTGATACACATGGCTTTAACGAAGCACTTCGTTCAGCCCTTCGTGAAGACCCTGATATTATCCTAGTCGGTGAGATGCGTGACTTAGAGACAATTCGTCTTGCTCTAACCGCAGCAGAAACAGGTCACTTAGTATTTGGTACTCTGCATACCACCTCAGCAGCAAAAACCATTGACCGTGTGATCGACGTATTCCCTGCCGAAGAAAAAGATATGGTTCGCGCGATGTTGTCCGAATCATTACAAGCAGTAATTTCACAAACATTGTTGAAAAAGAATGGTGGTGGTCGTGTTGCAGCGCATGAGATCATGATCGGTATTCCTGCGATTCGTAACCTTGTTCGTGAAAACAAAGTTGCACAGATGTACTCTGCGATTCAGACAGGTGCTAACTACGGCATGACCACACTCGATCAAAGTCTTAAAAACTTAGTTTCGAGAGGCATCATTAGCCCTCAAACAGCTCGTACTGTTGCTAAACAACCTGAATCATTCCTATAAAAACTAAAATTAATGGGGAAAGCATATGGATTTTAATGATTTACTCAATCTAATGATTGAACAAAGTGCTTCGGATTTATTTGTTACCGCTGATGTTGAACCTTCAATGAAAATCAACGGTCAGATTGTTCCTGTGGCTAAAGCAAAACTTTCAGGCGAGATTGTTGGTCAGTTATTAAACTCAATCATGAGTGATAAACAACGTAAAGAATTCGAAGATACTCGCGAGTGTAACTTCGCAATTATGAACCGTGAGAAAACAGCGCGTTTTCGTGTGAGCGCGTTCCAACAACGTGATATGCCAGGCATGGTATTACGTCGTATCGAAACGGTTATTCCAACGATGGATGAATTAAAACTACCTGCAATCCTCAAAGATTTAGCGATGACCAAACGTGGCATCATTATCTTTGTTGGTGCAACAGGTACAGGTAAATCAACCTCGCTCGCGTCAATGATCGGATATCGTAATCAAAACTCTAAAGGTCATATCATCACCATTGAAGACCCGATCGAGTTTGTACACCAACACGCGGGTTGTATTGTGACTCAACGAGAAGTCGGTATTGATACAGACTCTTTTGAAGTAGCTTTGAAAAATACACTTCGTCAAGCACCCGATGTGATCTTGATTGGTGAGATTCGCTCTCGTGAAACAATGGACTATGCGATTGCTTTCGCAGAAACAGGTCACTTAGTACTTGCTACACTTCACGCGAATAACGCTAACCAAGCATTAGACCGTATTATTCACTTCTTTGAAGCTGACCGTCATGCTCAACTACATATGGATTTATCGCTCAATCTAAGAGCAATGGTTGCTCAACAGTTAATTCCAACACCTGATGGAAATTCGCGCCGAGCAGCTATCGAAATTCTAATTAATACACCGTTACTATCAGATTATATCCGTAAAGGTGAAATTCATGAGATTAAAGACCTCATGAAACGCTCGCGCGAATTGGGCATGCAAACATTTGACCAAGCGCTTTATGATTTATATAAAGCTGGTGAAATCACGTATAAAGATGCGCTTAAACATGCAGACTCACCAAACGATTTACGTCTCACCATTAAACTTTCTGAAGAAGGTGCAGATCAATTGTTAAGTGCAAGTCGCAACATTACATTTGATGGTCAATAAGCTCTCTTAAATCATTAAAAAAAGGAAGGTTTTTGTAACCTTCCTTTTTTATTTGTTTTATTTCAGTGAAAATTTCTATCTTTACTAAAATGACACTTATTTCTTACGATAAGCATCTTTGCATTCTTGGTCACTACAGTACCCATATAAATTTAATGAGTGCCCTGTCAAAGTAAAACCATGCTGATCAGCTACAGAATGTTGTTCTTTTTCAATAACATCATTAGTAAATTCAATAACTTTGTTACAGTTTAAACATACTAAGTGATCATGATGATCTTCTTGCATGATTTCAAAAACTGAATGATTATTTTCAAAATGATGACGTTGGATAATTCCTGCAGCTTCAAATTGTGTTAATACACGGTAAACTGTCGCTAAACCAACATCTTCACCTTGTTCAAGCAAAGTTTTATAAATATCTTCTGCACTTAAATGATGTTGTTTCGAATTTTCTAATAATTCCAAAATCTTAATACGAGGAAGGGTAACTTTAAGTCCAGCTTTGCGTAAGTCTTGGTTGGAAATAGGCATGAAAAAAGGTCTCTCAACAAATCTTAAGTTGGAATAGGCAATAGAGTTTAGATGCAGTATGATCTATCCTTGAATCAAATGCATCATCATTTATCAGGATAGTGTAGCAAAATGCAAAAAATCATGCTGGCGTTATTCGTCACTTCAGTACTTAGCGGTTGTTCAGTCTTTGGTGTTTATAAAGTTGATATTCCACAAGGAACACCGTTAACCAAAGCACAAGCATCTCAAGTACAAGTAGGCATGAGCTTTCAGCAAGTTCGCTTCTTGTTGGGTAGCCCAACGGTTACTGATCCACTAAATCCATTACGTTGGGACTATATTTACAACTATATCCCTGGTACATATGCCAAAAAAGCAAAAATACCTGCAGCACATGGACAACATTTAAAAATTTACTTTGATGCAAATGGTAATGTTGAACGCATTGAAGGTTTAGATACAATTCCAGAGTCACAACCTGGTTTACCAGCATCTAAAGAAGCGATCTTAACTGCGCCGCCACTATAACGGCTTTAGATTAAAAAAATAAACCCCTCATGGATTGATCCTTGAGGGGTTTTATTTATGAACTTGATGGTCTAAATCGATTACCTTTTGCAAAACGCCCAACAGGATTCTTTGCAGCACGTTTGCGACGGATGTCTTTAGGATTAATTGTTAAAGAACGATAGATTTCAACCCGATCTCCGATCTGAAGCTGAGTGTCTGGCTGTATTTTGATACCAAACACGCCCAAATGAAGTTTCTCAGGTAAAGTCACCTGCTCGGCTAATCCGCTAGCAATAATTGCTTGTTCAGCCGTCATTCCTTCTAGGAAATCAACTTCTAAATGAAATTGTTGCTCAGGTGTCGCATAAGCGACCCATACACATGCATTAGATTTCATTAGATCCATTGTCCAATTACAGCAACAATAGCAATTACAATCGACAGTGGTAGAACTAAACGAACAGCAATACGCCATAAGTTATAGAATAGCTCATTACTGAAACCCATAGATTTACGCAAATGGCTGATTTTCATAATCCAACCAGCAAAAATTGCATAAACCAAACAAACAATTAATCCCCAAACAATCAATAGAAGATTGAAAATCGAACTTAGCTGAGATGCAGCCCAAACTGCAATTGCAGCAACGATGATCACCCATTGAATTGCTGGAGCCAGTTGACGTTGAGCCAGTTGTTCTTTTGCAAGTTGAATTAATAAAGCAGCAGATACCAATGCAGCAAATAACCATGCAAAAGCGAGGATTTCAACTTGAATAGAGAAGAATCCGAACGCTATAACTGCAAGTAATTGAGCTAACCAGATCGGTAATACAACTGAAGTTGCGGCTTCTTGTTGACGAACTGTGGCAAGGCTGTTTTGCCAATACAATCCTAATCCTAATCCACTCGCCACAAGCGCAAGAACAGTTGCATTGCCCCACTCTTTAAATTCAATACCAGTCCAATGCCACGCTTGTAATTGAGTTCCAAATACATTTGCCAACACTAGAGATGCAATTACACCCAAAGTCGTTAAAACAATTAGGAATTGACGTGGAATAAAAGATAACCCGAGTGCAATCACTGCAAGCCCAGCGAAAATGATTTGATTAGATATGCCAAATTGTTGTTGAACTAAAATATCTGATGCTGAAAATAAAATACTACCAGCAAAAAATGGCACTAATACTACAGCCAACCAACCAACTACACGCCATTTTGGAGATGCATCAGCCTCACGTGTTAGATTTGATAAAGCCTGCAAAGCGGTAACTTTAGAACGTTTTGCTAAAGCAATTTCAAGATAACCAATCGGTAGTGCCAATAAAATCATCGTTCCCAACCAAAGCAACCAAAAATCAAATTGGCGCTCAATTTGAATACCTAGAGTTGGTGCTAGTGTTGTGATCATGACAAAAGATAAGCAAAACGCCATCACTGGTGCAAACCAGCGTGACAGAGTTGTGTCCTGCATAATGCATTCCTTGAAAAATCTTTGAACTCATTGCGTTTTATGGAGTTTGCAATGAAATATTCAATCTATTTTGCCTTTCTCCTGTCTGAAAATCAAAACAAAAGATGTCGAAATAAAAAGGCAAATCACCATCTCAGATGATTTGCCGCGCACGAGTTGTTATTGTTTTTATAAGACTCTCTATTTTCACTCATATTTGCCTTATTGTTTTTATCATCTAGAGAGTCGTTTTTTATTATTATGAGAAAAATCTAGAAAACCAGTTTTTCCCCTTTTTCTTTTCATTTTCCTTAATAATTCCCATCATATTTTCTTTGACAGCACCCACATAATCTGCATCATCATGACGAATATGATTAATTAACCATTTTGACAAAGCCTCATGTAATTCTTTATCAATTTCATGCCCCAATTCAAAACGTTCACGATAAGTTTCTATTTTTTTGATAAATAAATCATGAACTCGTTTATGCGGTACACGATATTTGTAGTTTGCTTCTTCTTGTAAACTTTCTTCAAAAGTAAAATGAGATTGCGTATAGTCAATAATATTGTCCAATACTTCTTTCATTTTCACTCGATCATGAGAGTGTTTTAAATCAGCTATTTCATTAATATAATCTAGAATACGGCGATGCTGATCATCAATAACATCTATTCCTGTATTATATTCGACAGACCATTTCAAACCCATATCGAACCCCAAACTCAAACATATTTATTGAATAAGGACATAATATCGGTAAAAAAATTAAATAAAAACACAGCATTTTTGTCAGATTTTGTTTTTTTTCATACAAATAATTTAACTTATTGTTTTACATTTAATTTAATATTTTCACCTATTAAAACACTCAAGTATTTTTTAACCAAAGTATATAAATTAGCTAAAAACCTGATTAAAATTATCGACTTTAAAACCCTTAAATATTATATAAATAAATTAAATATTACTATTTATTATAAGCATATTATTCTAATATTGATCTGCCTTGGTTATTCTTTTTAAGCTCGGATCATTCGCTTCACGGATTAGACGATCTACGCGAGTCAAAGCATGTTTAATTGGCTTACCTTCTTTAAATAAAACCATTTCACCTGCTTGATACGCCGTCCATGTTTCATTATGTGTTAATGGTTCAGTAGTAATTACCGCAACACGATCTTCTGGTGTAGTGACTTGACTAAAATCAACTTCTACATCCAAATCAATCAGATGAGCATGTTGGAAAGGATATTCTCGAACTAACCAATGTAACTTTGTCGTAGCATAAGTATATAATGCCTGTCCATTAGACAAACAAAAGTTAAATGTACCGTGTTCAGCGATCTGAGGAGATAAGCGTTCTAATAATGCAAACAAATCATCAAGTGAAGGTTCAACATATCCAAATGTCTCTACCATTTGATCGAGCAAATAACAAAAAGCTCTTTCACTATCCGTATTTCCAACAGGTTCAAAGCGTCCACTTAATCTAGGGGAAAAATCATGCAAATCACCATTGTGGGCAAAAATCCAATGTCTGCCCCACAGCTCTCTTAAAAAAGGATGAGAGTTCTCTAACGTAATTTTACCTTGGGTGGCTTTGCGAATGTGCGCAATCACATTTCGAGATTTGATTGGATAATTACGAACAAGATCTGCGATAGGTGACTCAACTGCCGACTGATTATCGACGAATAAACGACAAGCTTTATCTTCAAAAAAAGCAATACCAAAACCATCACAATGGTCTGATGTCACACCTGCTCGTTGGGAAAAACCACGAAAAGAGAAAGTGATATCAGTGGGTCTAGCGCAATTCATTCCTAATAGCTGGCACATATCTTTGAACTATTTAACATCTATGCCTATTGTGCATGAGGTACGGATGTATTGTAAATCTCAATATGTGCTCACTATTCAAAGATGAATGCTAAATCTAGTTAGCGCTGAACCATTTTATTCATGACAAATGAGGTTGCGATCTTATTTACTTCAAGAAAAACAAAGTAATCTAAGCACTTAAATTCCTCATCAAAAAATGCTTCTTTTGATAACTTTGATTGCATCCCTAAATAAGTCTGAAATAATTTCGGCATGCGTTCATCTTGCGGAAAACTATAATCAGGACGCTCAGGTTCAAATGCTCGCTTTGAGCGAATGTCGATAGTTTGATGATCCGCAAGCTGTTGAATCTGACGGTGCGTGTAATAAGTACGGGCTAAGTTATCTTCGAGATGAATACTTACGCAACCCATCAAATATTTTGCACGCATCGACCAAAGAATTTTTGGTGCCATGTTTAGCCAAAGCATCGACAAAGCTTTACCAGAGCGGAATTGTGGATGCACGCAAGTACGTCCGATTTCAACAATACTCGGTAAATGTGATAAATGGGGAACGATCTCGAACTCTTGAGCACTATAACTCTGTCCAATCTCATGTCCTTGAAATAATTTAAGTCGTGTATAGGCAACAATTTCACCCGACCATTTATCTCTCAATACCGCATGTTCACAACCAAAATCATAAAGATCCTGATCAAGATCATCTTCAAAAGTTAAGCCAAATTGATGTGAAAATTGTTTTGCTCTAAAACGCTGTACGTCTTGTAATTCTTTTAAAGTTTCAACCCATTCAAAGCGATACTGATTTTGAGCTGTTTTTTGACGTAAAGGTAAGGTCAAATTTTGACGATACTGATTTAATTTTTCTAGCATAATGAAAGCTCCTTATGACTAGAATCACCTTAAATCCTATTAATGACATTTTAGTGAATGAAAAATGAAGAGATGATGACGGTCATTTACGCTGACTTTTTTAAAAGTGTCTTTGAGATGCAGAACAAAATTTGAATTGAAGAACTATAAATAAAATCCTCCCTTTTATACAACTAAAAGGGAGGATAAGAAAGATTTAAAACTTAATGCTTCGCACGATTGGTAATTAATGTACCTACACCATGATCAGTAAAAATTTCTAACAAAGTTGCATGCGGTACACGACCATCAACAATATGCGCACTAACCACACCACCTTTTACTGCATCTAGTGCACAACCTACTTTTGGAATCATACCGCCATAGATCACACCTGTTTCAATGAGACGATCAACTTCTTGAGTGGTCAAACCTGTCAATAAGTTTTTATTTTCGTCTAAAACACCAGTGATGTTTGTTAATAAAATTAGCTTCTCCGCACCTAAAGCTTCAGCAACCTTACCTGCGACCAAATCGGCATTAATGTTATAAGTATTACCTTCTTCATCGACACCTAATGGTGCAATCACAGGAATAAAATCACCTTGCGTAAACATTTCTAGAACATCTGTTTTAACGCCAGTGACTTCACCCACCATACCTAAATCAATTTGTGAAACCGAACCATCAGCTTCTTGTTTTTCCATGAGCAGTTTACGCGCACGAAGTAAATTACCATCTTTACCGGTTAAACCAATTGCACGTCCGCCATGTTGATTGATCAAATTCACGATTGATTTGTTTACACTACCGCCTAAAACCATTTCAACAACTTCCATCGTTGCTTGGTCAGTTACACGCATGCCATCAATACGATCAGATTCTTGCCCAAGACGTTTAAGCAAAGAGTCAACTTGTGGACCACCTCCATGTACAACAATTGGATTAAGTCCTACAGTTTTTAATAACACGATGTCACGAGCAAATGAGCTTTCCAACTCAGGATCTGTCATTGCATTGCCACCATATTTAACAACCAACGTTTTACCTGCAAAACGTTGGATATACGGCAAAGCTTCAATTAAAATTTTAGCTTTATCAATGCCGATATGCTCATGTGGCATATGCCTCTCCTTTTAAGCCTGTGCTAGTTCTTGTGCAATTTGTGGATATCGAGTTTGCAACATAGAAACAAATTTATCGCGAATTTCAACTAACCGATCTGGATGATCTGCATCAAAACGAACAGTAAAATACTCGCCTGTATTGGATGCTCGAATAATGCCAAAACCATCATTAAAATCAAGTCTTACACCATCAATTTTACTTAACTGTGCGCCTAAATCCTGACTTAAAGTTTCAATTTCATTTAAAACACTTAATGGATTAATATCATGGGTACTAATATAAGTATCTTCGGTACAGCAACGCTCAGGATATTGTTTTAGCAATGCAGATAAATTTGCTGAACTTGAATGGGTGAGATATTCCATAACACGTAGTGCAGCATATAGACCATCATCATAACCAAAACCACGACCATCATTGAAAACATAATGCCCAGCATATTCACCACCAAATACAGCAGCACCATTTGATTGCGTTAAATAAGTTCGTAAAAAACTACTTCCCGTGCGAATCATTTTGGCTTGCCCACCTAATTGTTGGACTGTATTAGCAACCATTTGTGAGCATTTGACATCAAATACAATTTCTTTTTGGGGATGATTTTCTAAGCACATTTGTGCGAATAAAGAAAGCAAACGATCGGGACTAATAATCGTGGCATTTTCATCTAGCAAAACGACTCGATCGCCATCACCGTCTAACGCAATTCCAATATCTGCTTGATGTTCAATAATAAATTGTTGTAGAGGTCCCAAGTGTTCAGCATGCGATGGGTCAGGTGCATGATCAGGAAAATGACCATTTGCGTCACAACGTAATGCAATCACGTCGCAACCAAGCTTTTCCAGTACAACTTTAGCACATCGCCCAGCTGAGCCATGTAAGCCATCCAAAACAACCTTCAATGGTCTCGCAAGTTGAATATCATCGAGCAAAGATTGTTGATATTGTAAACAATAATGAGGAATTACTTGATGAGTAATTGTCTCATCTCGAATTTGATAATCTACTTTAATAGGAATATTTTGAGCAAACAGCCCAACTTCTTGAATCACTTCTGGACTTGGTGGCTCACCTTTTAAAATCCATTTAATTCCATTATCAGACTTCGGATTGTGACTTGCCGTCACCATAATACCGTTACCACCAAAATCACGAGCAATGTAATACATCATTGGTGATGAGCAGCACCCGATATTAATAACTTCAAAACCTTGTTTTTCCAATATATGCTGTAGAATATCAGCATACGTTGGACTAGTTAATCTTGCATCATATCCAATAACAATTTGATGTTGATCATATTTTTTATATTGAAATGCTAATGCATGCGCAATTGAACGAATTATCGTGGGCGTTAGATTAGAAAGCTTTCCACGGATGTCATAGGCACGAAAAATATTCAGAGGAAACGTATGTTTTATATTCACAGCAAGCCCCTATTCTTATAATCATTCGATTATTAAAAAAAACTTAAACTATTAAGAAATTAATTAACCCTTGTTCAGAAAAATTAAAATAATTAATCAGCTGCTTTTTAATATAAATTCAAATAACAATCAATATGAAAAATGCAATGTTTTTCAGTTAAACATTGCATTTAAAATAATAAGGCTTGGGAATTACTGTTGACCAGTATGTCCAAAACCACCTGCTCCGCGCTCTGTAGCAACAAATTCATTCACCTGTTCGAACTCTGCTTGAACGACAGGAACGAGTACATATTGCGCCAAACGCTCGCCTGGCTCTAGGCGGAATGTATTTTTTCCACGGTTCCAAACAGAAACCATCAGTTCGCCTTGGTAGTCTGAATCAATCAAACCGACTAAATTACCCAATACAATACCATGTTTATGCCCAAGACCCGAACGCGGTAAAATTAATCCCGCAAAGTTTGGATCTTCGATGTAAATTGCCAAGCCTGTTTTGACTAAAACCGTTTCACCCGCAGCAATTTCAATTGCTTCATCTAAACAAGCACGCAAATCTAAGCCAGCTGAACCTGTTGTTGCGTACGATGGCAATGCCCATTCTTGACCTAAACGTGCATCTAATACTTTAACTTGAACTTTCATTACAACTTCCTACAAATAATCTTTAACGTTTCAATAATGCTTTTAAGTTGGCAAGATACTGTTGAGCCTGTTCTTTAGGGTCAACATTTGGCGCTAGTTTCTTTTTACGACCGTGCCACTCTAAATCATCTTGTGGTAATTCATCTAAAAAACGACTCGGAGTCATTTGTCGCATTTGACCGCCATTCTTACGTTGCTCTGCAAGCGTTAAAGTTAGACCTTGACGCGCACGAGTAATCCCTACGTACATCAGACGGCGTTCTTCTTCAATGGTTTCAGACGCAATCGAGTTCTTATGCGGCAATAACTCTTCTTCTAAACCAATCATGTAGACGTATGGAAATTCCAAACCTTTCGCAGCATGCAATGTCAACAAATTGACTTTATCTGTATCTTCTTCTTCCTGTTGCTGCTCCAACATGTCTAGAAGAACCAATTTACGAATGACACTTTCAATATTTTTTTCATCGACATCGTCTGTACGATTAATTAAGTTTTGGATACTTGTGTACAGACTTTCAATATTATCGATCTTCGTTTTTTCTTGAGCTGGCGTTGCAGCTTGCTCACGAACATAATCAATGTAGCCTGCTTCGTTGATCATTTGACGTACTTTGGGTACTGGTTCGTCATCATCTAACAGTTCACGTGTAAAAGTCGCAATAAAGTCTGCAAACTCATGTAATTGAGTCGCCGCTTTTTTTGGTAAAACCATTGCAAGACGTTGATCAGAAGAAGCCGTCAATAAAGATAGGGTATTTTCTTGAGCAAATAGACCTAACTTTTCTAAAGTGACAGGACCAATTGCACGTTTCGGCGTATTGATAATACGTAAAAAAGCACTGTCATCTTCGGGATTGATAATGAGACGTAAGTAACTCATTACGTCTTTAATCTCAGCGCGGGCGAAGAATGATTGACCACCTGACAATTTATATGGAATTTGCATCTGACGCAGTTGTGTTTCAAGAACACGTGCTTGGAAATTACCACGATACAGAATCGCGTAATCTTTCCAATTTTTTCCATTCATCAATTTATGCGTGATTAAATCTTTAACTACGCGTTCAGCTTCATCATCATCATTTAAACACGTGATTACACGGATGGTTTCACCGTGCCCTTTATCACTCCATAACTTTTTATCAAAGATATGAGGGTTATTTTCAATAACAGCATTCGCCGCTTTTAAAATTCGACTGGTAGAACGATAGTTTTGCTCAAGCTTTATTACTTTAAGATTATGGAAATCATCTTTTAATAAAGCCATGTTTTCAGGCTTCGCACCACGCCAAGCGTAAATCGACTGATCGTCGTCACCTACCGCAGTAAACTGTCCCATCACCCCAACGAGCAATTTTACTAAGGTATATTGTGCTGTATTGGTATCTTGATATTCATCAACCAGTAAGTAACGAACACGATTTTGCCATTTATCACGAACCTCAGCATTTTCCTGAAGCAATCGTGTCGGCATTACGATCAAGTCATCAAAATCTACAGCGTTGTAAGCTCTCAAATTACGTTCGTAAAGTTGATACAAATGAGCAAGCTGAACATCTTCAGGTGTTTCACATGTTGAATGAGCTTGCTCAGGTATGACCAGATCATTTTTCCAATCCGAAATTTTCTTCATGGCTTTCGCGATCAGTTCTTTACTTTCTGCTCCAGATAGGTTGTCACGTTGCATTAGATCCATCAGGATTCTTTTGCAATCATCTGCATCTAAAATCGAAAAATTCGCTTTTAAAGGTAAATGTTTTAACTCTATTCGAAGCAAATTCAAACCAAATGTGTGGAATGTAGAGACTGAAAGCCCTTTAGCTTCTTCACGTGAAAGCAACTTACCGACACGCTCTTTCATTTCACGTGCAGCTTTATTGGTAAAAGTCATCGCAGTAATACGATGCGCAGGAATACCACATTGTTGAACCAGAAAAGCGATCTTTCGAGTGATTACAGAAGTCTTACCCGAGCCTGCACCTGCAAGCACCAACAATGGCCCCTGAACATATTTCATGGCTTCAAGTTGCTTGTCATTGAGTTGACTGGCAGATGACATCGTTGTAATACCTCTCACGTTTTCGAGCATGATTATAGACATCTATTTTTTAGAATCCCAATAATAAATCTGAGGATATGTATAAATTATGATGTCTTACTCCAAGATGGCGTCACTATTTGTCGTACTAAAAACTTGGCAATAAAAAAACCACCCGAAGGTGGTCTTTTTACAGCAGTGTTAATTACTGTTTAGCATAAATGCTGATTTCAACACGGCGGTTTTGTTCTTTACCTGCCGCAGTTGAGTTTGAAGCGATAGGATTAGAAGAACCTAAACCTTGTGCATCAATACGGCTGCTTGAAACACCTTGGCTTGCTAAATAGTTTTTAACTGATTGAGCTCGTGCTTGAGACAATGGGATATTGATTGAATCATTACCAGTATTGTCTGTGTAGCCAGTAACTAAGATTGCGCTCTTGTTATCTTCAGCTAAAGTTTGTGCCACTTTGTTTAAAGTGCCGTAGAAGTTTGGTTTGATGTTTGATTTATTTGTATCAAACGTGATGCTACCAGGCATGATCAACTGAACAGAACCATCTGGGTTACGGCCAACTTCTACACCAGTACCTGCCATTTGAGCACGTAATTTTTTCTCTTTATTATCGAGATATAAACCACTCGCACCACCAAGGATTGCACCAATCGCAGCTGCGCGGTTGTTTTGTGAAGAAGAGTTAGCATTACCTTTTGAGATGCCATAACCTGCAGCTGCACCAATTAATGTACCTAAAGCAGCTTTGTCGTATGAAACACCACCGATATCATTACCTTGTCCGCTCATTGTTTGGCAACCAGAAAGTACCAATCCAGCCCCTACGAGTGTTGAAATAACTAATGCACGCATCGCGTAGCTCCTGTCTATGTATTTTGTTGTCTGAACAGATAATGAATGAGAAAATTCAGCTAGACCATTGATATTTTGTTAATAATAAACAGTTTATTTGTATTTTTGTAATATTTTGATGCACTTTACATTTCCACTTAATCATAGTTTCTTCATGTTTATCCAATTGTGAAGAAATCAAGGAAATTTATAAGTTAGAATAAGCTTCGCAAACAAACTAAAATTTGTACATATGCGACAGATTCACGTTTTCTGCACAGAAAAATTAATTCAAATGGTTTAAATATATAAAAAAATGTCAATATTAATAAATATACAGTTGTATTTAAACCACTGTTGTTTATAGTTAATCCATCTTTTCAAAACATCTGCCTCAAGGTTCGATTTATGTCTACCGCGAATAAGAAAACATCATTATTGCGAAAGGTCAGTAAAGGTCTTACTGTTAGTTCTGTGATCACAGGAAGTACATTTCTACATGGACCTCCTGTTCTGGCTTTAGGTCTCACTAAATTATTCAAAAAATCTGCCAAAGTAGACGAAACCAATATTCAACTAACCAATAGCTGGATTGGGGTAAACAACCAACTGATTGAGAAAGTTTTACCAAACCTAAAATGGGACATTACCATTGATGAAAAATTAGATCTCAATCTACAAGGTCGCTATATGATGATTTGTAATCATCAAAGCTGGGTAGATACAACGGTAAATCAATATTTTGGTCTGAATCGAATGCCTCTTACTCGCTTTTTTACGAAGTGGGAGCTGATCTTTATTCCATTTGTGGGTCAGGCTTTTAAAATCTTGGGTTTCCCAATGATGAAACGCCATACCAAAGAACAAATTGCTAAAAATCCTGAACTCAAACATCGTGATTTGCTAGAAGCACGTAAGGCATGTGAACAACTATTAAGTCAGCCATTCACCCTTCTCAATTATTTAGAAGGTACTCGATTTACGCCTGAAAAACATTCACAACAACAATCACCTTATAAGAACCTACTTAAACCCAAAGCCGGTGGCTTAGCCCTAGCATTAAACATACTTGGTGACAAGATTGATGCATTAGTGGATATGACGATTGTCTATCCTGAAGGTGCGCCAGGTTATGGCGACTTTTGGTTAGGTGACGTTTCAAGCATTGCTGTTGATTTACGCAAAATTGAAATTCCTGATTGGGTTTTGGGTGGAAATTACGAAGATGATGCAGTTTATCGTGAACGCTTTCAGAAATGGGTAGATCAAATCTGGACTGAAAAAGATCAACTTATTAGTCAACTCAAATCAAGATATAATTCATAATCTCTTCAAGGATTGAGCAGAAAGATGACTCAGCAGGACACAGATAAAAACTCTAAATATAACTATGTCAATCCGAACAGTAAGTTCTTCAAGCTGTTTCTTATTTATGACATTTTCATGGTTTTTATTATTGTTTTCAATTTGTTCTGTCTAGGAATGAACTTCTTCCTGATGAGTAATATTGGTGAATGGTTTTTTAACACCATTCACCTCTATAGCGTTTTAGAGTTTTATCGTAGCTATCTACATCCATGGGTTATCACGACCGAAGCTTGGTTTATTATCTTCCTGATTGTGGAGCTTGCGATTCGTTGGCTACTATCAATCATACAAAAGCATCACGCGCGTTGGTGGTTCTTTCCATTTATTCACTGGTATGAAATTGTTGCAATTATCCCCCACTTTCGCTTTCTGCGTTTATTCCGTGCGGGGATTATCGCGTATCGTTTACATGAGCTTGGATATAAAGTTGTACTCGATAGCATCCGCTTAAAAGCAATTTTTTATTATCGTGTTGTCATGGAAGAACTTTCTGATCGGGTTGTGATCACTGTAATCGATGGCATTAAACACGAACTGGATACTAGCTCAAGTCATAAAAAAATTATTCATGATCTAGTCGATCATCATCGTCAATTATTTACTGTGACACTATCTTCAATGTTGCAAGAATCGCTCGCAAAAGCTTTACAACAGCAACAACCAATCATTACTCAAAAAGTAGGTCATATTGTTAATCAGGCAATCGAAGATACACCTGAACTCACTCAACTATTACGTCTGATTCCTATTGTTGGCAGTCGCATAGAACAACAAATTCAAAGTATCGGACAACGTTTGGGTGAAAACATTACCGCGGGTTTAATTGAACCGTTCACAGCTAGCTCATTTGAACGTCCAAATGAAAACTATTTACTGATCGCAGAAAAAGTCAGTCAATTAAATATTGATAACCAATACTTAGAAGAACTTGTAGAATCAGTAGTCTATGAAAGCCTCGAAGCGATTCGAAAACAAGTCAAAGTTAAACAATGGCAACAAACATTAAATGAATATGATCAATTGGATAAAAAAGCAGTGTGATTACAAGAAAATTTACTAATCAAGCTAGAGAATTCGTGTAATTTGTTCTAGCATTTGCTTTTATTTACAACATGCTTAAACACAATAGAGTGCTTAAAAAGCCCTGAAGGATAAATTATGGCTGACATACGGATTACGGGCAGAATGGTGAATTTTAGTCGACTCACGTTCGACACAAATGACCACGATGCAATCCGACAGCAACTTACTAGCACACTAAACGAAGGTTCCTATTTAGGAACTTTAGTCATTCTAGACAGTACCGTTGAACAAGAATTGATTGCTCTTATACAGCTACTGATTGATATTGGTTTACAACCTATGGCTGTAATCGATGGAATCTTAGGTGATGAAGCACGTGCAATCCAATTCCCTGTATTGCCCGCAGATCAACCTTTACAGCGGATCAAAGCATCTAAAGAACAAGTCATCGAACATGTTGTCGAAAAACCAGCAGATCAGGCTGCAAAAGAAATACCACAAAAAGCTACATCAAGTCCGCATATCACCTCATATCATGATGAAATTTTGCGAACTGGACAATGTTTAGTGCAAGATCAGGGTGATATTATCTTGAATGCTGGCATGAATAGTGGTTCTGAAGTAATTGCATCTGGAAATATTCACATCTACGGGAATGCTCGTGGTAGAGTCATTGCTGGTGTGGGTGGACATATGTCCGCACGAATTTTTTGCAATTCGCTTGAAGCAGAATTAATTTCTATTGCGGGTACTTATTGTGTAGCAGATGATATTCCTAAAGATATGATCAAAAAGCCTGTACATATTTATTTAAATAACAAGCAAGAGCTTGAATTTGAAGCCTTGCAGTTTTAAGTTATCACATTAAACACCAAAAAAGCCCTTTTAGGGGCGTATGACCATAAATAGGAGTGGATTCGGTGGCCAAAATTGTTGTCGTAACGTCAGGCAAAGGTGGTGTAGGTAAAACTACAACAAGTGCATCTTTTGCAACAGGTTTAGCCCTACGTGGTCATAAAACTGTTGTGATTGATTTCGATGTGGGTTTGCGTAATCTTGACTTGATTATGGGTTGTGAACGTCGTGTAGTCTATGACTTTGTCAATGTCATCAATAATGAAGCTCGCTTACAGCAAGCACTGATCCGTGATAAAGATATTGAAAACTTATATATTCTTCCTGCATCACAAACACGTGATAAAGATGCCTTGAGTGATGAAGGCGTTGCACGAGTTATTGATGAACTTTCTCAAGAGTTTGACTACATCATTTGTGATTCTCCAGCAGGTATTGAGCGTGGCGCTATCCTTGCGATGTATCATGCTGATGAAGCAATCATCGTAACAAACCCTGAAATTTCATCTGTTCGTGACTCTGACCGTATCATCGGAATGTTAGACAGCAAAACTAAAAAAGTTGAGCAAAACGAAGGACGTATTCGTAAACATCTTTGTATTACTCGCTTCAATCCTGAACGAGCGGATAAACAAGAAATGCTCACGATTGACGATATTTCAAAAGACATTTTACGTGTACCAACACTAGGTGTTGTACCTGAATGTCCAAGCGTACTTCAAGCATCAAACGAAGGTAAACCTGTTATTTTGTACTCTGAAGCAAAAGCAGGACAAGCGTATGATGATTTAGTTGCTCGTTTCCTTGGTGAGGATCGTCCATATCGACACATCACAGTACAGCCAAAAGGTTGGTTAGCTAGACTATTTGGAGCGTAATTATGGCAGGATTCTGGAGTAAACTTTTTAGCAGTGATGAAAAACCATCAAGTGCACAAACTGCCAAAGATCGCTTAAAAGTTATTGTTGCGTCTGAACAAGGTCTTGGTCGTCGTTTAAGCCAAGACAAAATTGATCAAATGAAAAAAGAGATCATGCAAGTGGTAAGTCGTTATGTTCGTGGTGTAGACGAACAACACATCCAAATGCAAGTTCGTTCAGAAGCAAACATCGAAATGTTGGAAATGAATATCAATTTACCTGAAGATCGATAGAAGTTTTTCAATTAGCGATTTTTTGTAAATAAAGGCAAAATACACAACAGAATTTGAAAAGTTTGAGTTTTATTTTCACAATTGTTTTGAAATACTTTTTTTGAATAAATTGAGAGAATTAACGCTTTTCTGATCCTGCATCGTATTTTGCCTTTTTTATTTTTAAATTCAGGAGATTGTCATGGCATTATCACAGCCAGCAACTTTCAATGAAGAATGGTCAGATGAGCGTGTTTTTGCCTACCTCAACCAACTTCCTCCAGCAGGCGTAAATGCTGACTTTCACGTTCTATATCATGCGTTTAAACATATGCGCCCAAATGATTATGAACGATTAATTACTAAATTCTTAGCAGATGGTCGTGACTTAAATGCAACCAATCCTGAAGGGCAACGCATTCATGATGTAATTGCACAATTTCCTCGTCAAAAAGATGGATTCTTAGAAGTCCTAGCGAAATTTGCATAATAAAAAAGCCTGCTTCAAGCAGGCTTTGATTTCTCTGTTATCGGCTACCAATCAAATAAACACCGAGCAAAGTAAAGATCCCACCAGAAATACCATCAATCCATTTGGCAAAGTTCTGGTAAGCATTTCTGAATGTAGGTAGCGAAAATACAAAAGCCACAAGTAAAAACCATACCAATGTTTCAACAGCTATTATGATAAACAATAAGAAATGATGTTGATCAAAAAGTGGATTAGCAAGAAAGAGCGAGAACACACTACCAAAATAAATGACTGCTTTAGGATTGGATAAATTAGTGAGCAAACCTTTTATAAAAAACAACCATGCTGATTGAGGTAAGGTAATTTGTTTGATTTCCTGCTTTTGTTTAGAAAATGCTGAACGCAGCATCTGATAACCGAGCCAACACAGATATAAACCACCAGCAATCAAAAGTCCTTGTTTAAGCCAAGCCATTTTCTCAAAAATGATATTCAGTCCCATTAATGCCAACAAAGACCACAGCATCGCGCCCATGCATATTCCAACTGCAACTAATACAGCATCTTTACGTGAACGACTTACTGCTGTTTGCGACACAAGGAAAAAATCTGGACCAGGTGTAATCAGTGCACAAAAATGAATGAAAATGAGCGTACTTAAAGCGATGAACATAACTGATCTCGATGCTGAGACGATGGTCTATCAGCTTAATTAAAAAACGTGATTTTTACCATATTTAATCTATAAAAATGAAAATAAAAAAAGCCTCGAAATTGAGGCTTTTTAAATGATCATTTAGTTTAAACCAAAATATCTCGTTTTCCGTTTGCTCCCATTGAGCTCACAATTCCATTCTCTTCCATCTGATCGATAATTCGTGCAGCTCGGTTATAACCTAAACTAAATTTACGTTGAAGTGATGAAGTTGAAGCTTTTCGGGTTTCTAAAACAAAAGAAACACATTGGTCATATAGAGCATCCCGACTAGGATCACCATCGCCATCTTCAAAACCACGTGATGTAGGTTCTTCATCGAACGGCGTCAAGATTTCATCCACATAATTTGGCTCACCACGTTCACGCCAAGCATCACATATACGGTTCACTTCATCATCACTGATAAATGCACCGTGAACACGCTCAGGCTCGATTTTACCCGGTCCAAGGAATAACATATCACCATGTCCAAGTAAGTCCTCTGCACCACCCGCATCAAGGATGGTACGTGAATCGATCTTACTGTTCACACGTAAAGCCACACGCGTTGGAATATTGGCTTTGATGAGACCTGTAATAACATCGACAGATGGACGTTGTGTCGCAAGTAAAAGATGAATCCCAGCGGCACGTGATTTCTGCGCTAAACGCGTAATCATTTCTTCAGCTTTTTTACCCACCTGCATGATCATGTCTGCAAATTCATCGGCAACAATAACAATCGAAGGTAATGGTGTTAATCGAGGTGCTCTTTCTTGAGTCGCTGAATCACTAGGTTTCCACGTCGGATCAATTAAATCCTCACCATTTGCAATCGCTTCTTCAACTTTACGGTTATAGTCACTTAATTTACGAATCTTCAAGAATGACATCAACTTATAACGACGCTCCATCTCATTTACACACCAATTTAAAGCACTAACAGCATCCTTCATGTCTGTTACTACAGGTGTCAATAAGTGAGGAATATCACTATAGTTTGCCAACTCAAGTTGTTTTGGATCGATCAAAATTAAGCGTAATTGATCAGGGGTATACTTTAATAACATCGATAAAATCATCGAGTTTACTGCAACCGATTTACCTGAGCCTGTTGTTCCCGCTACGAGCATATGTGGTGCTTTGGCTAAATCAGTCAGTACTGGATTGCCTGAAATATCTTTACCCATCGCCATACTGATCAAGTTATTTGGATCACGATAAGTTGGGGTTTCCAATAATTCGATCAAGCGCACCATTTCACGAGAACTATTAGGTACTTCAATCCCGATATATGGTTTACCAGGAATAACCTCAACGACACGTACGGAAGCCATCGACATTGAACGCGCTAGATCGCGTGAAATATTAGTAACTTTTGATGCTTTAACACCTGGTGCAAGATCAAGTTCAAAACGTGTCACTACTGGTCCAGGCTGTGCTTCCACCACTTGTGCTTTGACATTAAATTCTTGCAGTTTGATCTCAAGCAATTCAGATAATCTAGCCAATTGATCGGCTGTAAAATTCACTTTCTTATTTGGATCAACACGATCTAATAACTCCAAACCAGGCAAGGTAGGTAAGTCACGTCGCTTTTGGGCAACTTGCATTGCTCGTGACATTGGTCGTCCGAAAGCATCAGTTAAAGGAGCATCTAGATCAAAATCATCATCCAAATCGATTTCTAATTCTGGTTCTGCTTTACCAGCTGTTTCCTGCCATGCCTCGATGAATGCTTCCTTAGATAATGTTTCTTTTGGTGCTTCAACTTCAATTGGTGCTTTTACGAAAGCAGATGACTGTGCATAACTCGTGCTTGTCGAAGGTGTCTTAAACTCATCTTCGTCTATCAATAAATCATCGAAGTCATCAAATTCAGATTTCTGAGTTTGTTTCACCTCATCATGAGCACTTATCAGGGAATGAATATTTTCTTCAACGACTACAGTATTCTCTGGCTTTACAGCGAATTCAAATTCATCAATATCTTCATCCACCTCAAACTGTTGTTTTTGTTGCAATGAAGTAGTCTGCAACTCTTGATTAAATGGTGTATGAACATCTGTCGCTGTTTTGCTATTTGGAACAGCAGCAAGTAATTCATCAAAAATTTCATCATCATTCCAGTCTAAATCACGATGATTAGTTTTCCGAACAACAGTAGAATGTGATGATGTATTTAACATCTGATGATCATCAAGCTCGTTACGATCATCTGCGGCTTTCAGTAAAGCATCTATTTCTTGTTTATGGCTTTGTTCATCATGTTGCAGTGCACGCCAAACCTCACCAGTTTGTATGAGTCTTTGACTTTCAGCTTCAAATTGGTGCGCACGTTTTAATGTTTGCTCGAAATCGTCCTCAGGTTTTGATTCTTGGACATTCATGCGTTGTTGTTCTTTTGCGGCTACATCGGCAAATAATCGCTCAGCCAATACCTGATGATGAGAATCATCAAATTTAGTTTGAGTCTCTTGGTTTATAGTATCGTGAGTAGAATGGTTGGCTAATACTGGTTCTGTACCTACAACTGTAGCAGAAGTCTGAGCATTGGTTTTTAACGGTGTTTCAGTCATCGTAATTTGTTCAGTACGATCATACGCTGACTCTTGTTGAGGTACATTCTTATAAAATAGATCCTGCAAATATGCGGGTGTTTTCTTTAGAGTAATCCATGTTTTATCCCATTGGATTCCAAAGGCTAAAGTTAATAACAAAATACTGAATGCGAGTAAAAATAACGTTGCACCATATATTGTCAGCAAGCCAGTTAGACTTTGTCCTAATTCATAACCAATAATTCCACCAGCTGCATTATCTAGAGTGTCCGCAGGAATATTCCAGTGCAGATAGAACAAACTCGCCACAGATAACACGAGGAAGAATTGTGCCGCATAACGAAACGGACGATTAAGGAAACTTCTTGGCCACCATACTTGGATTGCTTCAATAAACAAAAAAATCGGGAGCAGCAAACTCGCCCATCCTAAGAATCCAAATAACAAATCTGCAATCCATGCACCTGCAACACCGCTCGCATTGGAAACCTGTTGGGTATCACTAGATATATGCATCCAACCTGGGTCAAATGGAGTATAGGTTACTGTGGCAAGAAATAGATAAATGCCAAAAGAAATCAAAAATAATGTCATTAAAAAGCGTTGTGCATAAACACTTGACACCGCAGTCATATACAGTCCTGTAACCCAATTTCGTTATTTGTTTGTCTATTATTTAAGGTCTAAACAACCCTAATCAATAAGTCTAATATTATGCACGTGTTCTTACAAAAAAGATGCACGATTGTTTACTGTTGTTGTTAACATCCTGATCGGATATAGCGCAATTCGATTGAGTTAATCAATATTATCATCATCGATTTAGCCCACTCCCCTACGGATTCACGTATAATTTTAGCATTTTCAATATAAAAAGGATGTTCTTTAATGAGCGCTCGTCACTCACGGTTAATTATTTTGGGTTCTGGTCCTGCGGGTTACAGTGCAGCAGTTTATGCAGCGCGTGCAAACCTTAAACCAACACTCATTGCTGGCTTACAACTCGGTGGTCAATTAACAACGACGACTGAAGTTGATAACTGGCCTGGTGACCCTGAAGGATTAACTGGTCCTGTCCTTATGGAGCGTATGCAAGCCCATGCTGAACGTTTCGGTACAGAAATCGTATATGACCATATCAATGAAGTTGATTTAAAAACACGCCCGTTTGTTTTAAAAGGCGATATGGAAGAATACACCTGTGATGCTCTCATTATTTCAACTGGTGCGACAGCTCAGTATTTAGGTCTTGAATCAGAAGCAGCATTCATGGGACAAGGTGTAAGCGCTTGTGCTACATGTGATGGTTTCTTCTATAAGAACCAAAATGTCATGGTTGTGGGTGGTGGTAACACTGCAGTTGAAGAAGCACTTTATCTTTCAAATATCGCAGCTCATGTCACATTAGTTCACCGTCGTGACAGCTTGCGCTCTGAAAAGATTCTACAAGATCATCTTTTTGCGAAAGAAAAAGAAGGCAAAATCAGCATCATTTGGAATCACCAAGTCGATGAAGTATTGGGTGATAATACTGGTGTAACATCTGTACGTATCAAATCAACCCAAGACTCAAGTACACAAGATGTTCAAGTACAAGGTCTATTTGTTGCGATTGGACACAAACCAAATACAGATATGTTTGAAGGTCAATTGAACTTACGTGATGGTTATATTCAAGTTCAAAGTGGCACTTCGGGTAATGCAACAGCAGCATCAATTGAAGGCGTTTTTGCTGCTGGTGACGTAGCTGATAGTATCTATCGTCAAGCGATTACCTCAGCAGGTTCAGGCTGTATGGCAGCATTAGATGCTGAGAAGTATCTTGATAATTTAAACTAATTTACATTAAGTTTAAAAAGCCACCATCTTTATGGTGGCTTTTTTTGTTAAATGATATATACAATCAAGAACATGGCTTTATTTAACAACAATTATATTTTGGATGAATGCATGACAACAACATGGACCAATGGCTACCAAACTGAAGTCAATTACACCTATGGATATTATCGTGATCTTAGCCCTAACTTCCAAAAATTCTGCTTACTTTTAAATGGGATAGATAGTCCAGATATTCAGACAAATCAAACACATTGTGAACTTGGCTTTGGGCAAGGTGTCAGCATCAACATACATGCAGCAAGTACTGATGCCAATTTCTACGGTACTGACTTTAACCCTGCACATGCAGCTCATGCCAACCAATTAGCACAACATAGCCAAACTAAGCCGTATTTTTTTGATGATAGCTTTGAAGAATTATTAAATCGAAATGATTTACCCATGTTTGATTCAATTAGCCTACATGGAATATGGAGCTGGATAAGCTATGAAAACCAACACATCATTTTGAAATTCATTCGTAAATATTTAAAACCCAATGGTATTGTCTATATCAGTTATAACTGCGTGACAGGTTGGGCTGCCAATATGCCTATACGCGAGTTATTTCATAGCCATTTTAAATTTAATAGCAAAAGTACAAACCCACTGCAAAAAGTGAATGAAGCATTAAATTTTAGCGAAGAACTACTTAAACAAAATCCAATCTTTGCTCAAAGAAATCCCAATGCTTTGCAAAAAGTAATCGATCTCAAACAACAAAATCCAAATTACTTAATTCATGAATATTTGAATCAAGATTGGCAATGCTTTTCATTTCAGCAAGTAGTCAGAATCCTAGATGAAATTAAATTATCTTATGCTGGGTCTACAGACTTAGGAACGCATCTAGATAATATTAATTTTTCAGAAGAACATCAGCAATTTCTAAATGCGATTGAACACCCGATTTTCAAAGAACAATGCCGAGATTATTTTGCCAACACACAATTTAGACGGGATTTATTTATTCGAGGCAAGAATAATTTAACCCCATTACAAGTCCAAGCAAAACTCCGAAAAACAGCATTTGTTCTTCTAACAGCCAAAGAGCAATTACCGAGTAGCATTACAGGACTATTGGGGACATTCAATTTGATAGAGGAAATTTATCAACCAATTGGCAATCGATTTGCTGAAGTTAACTATCAACCGCTCACTATTGCAGATTTGGAAGCTAGTTTTCCCGAGCTTCACTATGCAAAAATCTTAAATGCGCTCGTTATCCTGTGCCATCTTGGACTAGCTCAACCATGTCAAAATAATGAACCATCTCAAAAAATGTTCGAGCATTGCCATAATCTGAATCATTACATTTTAAAACAAGCGAGTTTTCATCAAAACTATGGCGTTTTAATTAGTCCAATCACAGGCATTGGTATACCGACTGAACATTTTCATCAATTATTTTATCGCGCTCATTTTATAGAGGGTTTAACGACTGCAACAGATTTTGCTTACTATGTGCAAGATGTCATCCAACAGCTTGGGTGGTTAGTTTTAGATAAAGATGGTCAAACGGTTTCAGATCAAGTTAAAAGCATTGAAATTATCCAATCTAAAGCCCAAATATTTTTAGAAAGTAAGAAGTTGGAGATCGCGAAACAATTACGATTATTTAATTAAATACTGATGATCGAATGGCAAAGTTCTAGATTTGCCATTCGACCTTTCTTAGATTAGTTTAATCTGAATCCTTTCCATATTCATTTTATTATGCATCAACTTCCACCCTCTCAATATATTTTTCCTGATCCTATTGAAGCAGATCCTGAGGGACATGGTTTCATCTGTATTGGTGCAGATCTTTCACCGTCTACATTATTTGAAGCCTACACACATGGATTATTTCCATGGTTCAACGAAGATGAACCTATCTGTTGGTGGAGTCCTGAACCACGTTGCATTATCGAACCAGACGCATATAAACCGAGCAAATCCTTACTACGAAATATGAAAAAACATGATTATCGAATTACGATTAATCATGCATTTGAACAAGTCATTCGTGCCTGTTCGTTACCACGAAGTTATGCAAATGAGACATGGATTAGTGAAGATATAATTGAAGGATATTCAGCTCTATTTAAAGCAGGATATGCCTATAGTGTCGAAGTCTGGAATAATGAACAGCTTGTAGGTGGCCTGTATGGTGTCACTATTGGTAAAGGATGTTTTGGTGAGTCGATGTTTAGCACCGAAACAGATGTCTCTAAAATGGCATTCTATACACTGATGTTAATTGGACAGGAAAATCAACTGCCTTGGATCGATTGCCAATTGGTCAACGATCACCTTTTAAGTCTTGGAGCACGTACACTTTCTCGCCAAGCCTATTTAAAATCGTTACAAGATGTAATTATTACCCCCTCTATCAATTGGAAAAGTTATCAAGAACGTGTATTTTCAAGTAAAACAATAGCTCTTTTTTCAAAATTAGACGGTTAATGGATTAACACCTTGGAGGGACAGATTAATGAAATCATACCAACCCAAGTCCCTTTTAAATGACTTACAGTATTACATTACTCCACCACATGACTGTAGTTACCTCGATAACAAATCAGCTCGGATGGTGTTCTTAGATCCAATTCATCGCATTGATGTGGTGACATTATCTGAACTGTCACGTGTTGGTTTTCGTCGCAGTGGTGACTTTGTTTATCGCCCAGAATGTCATTTATGTCGTCAATGTTTGTCGTGTAGAGTCCCTATTCAAGAATTTCAAATGAATAGCAGCCAAAAAAAGGCATGGAAACGCAATCAAGATTTAAGCATGAATATCTTGCCTACCACGCAAGCGACAGAACAACATTATCAGCTTTATGAGAGATATATAAACGAGCGACATTCAGATGGTGATATGTATCCAGCCAATTATGATCAGTTCGAGAAGTTTCTCGTTCACAGTTGCACAGAAAGTTTTTTTATCGAATTATGGAAAGACCAAAAACTAATTGCGGTCTCTACTTGTGATTTGATGGATGATGGTTTATCTGCGGTTTACACATTCTTTGACCCAGATGAACAACGTCGCTCCTTGGGCGTTTATGCCATTCTTAAACAAATTGAATATGTAAAAACTCTAAATCTTGATTATTTGTATCTTGGTTATTGGGTGCCACACTCAGCGAAAATGAACTACAAGTCACAATACACACCACTTGAACTATTACTAGATGGTCAATGGCGTAGACTCAATCGCCCATTATCTGAGAAAGAAATTCATCAACTCGGAAACTCACTCATGAGTACACTACCTTCAGAGTGGGATGATCTAATCATTAAATAATTTAGGATTTAAATAAAGACGCGAAATCATCAGTGCATGTTTTGACCATAATCACAGCATGCTCTTTTGTACCATCCAAATTGGGATAATAATTTTTGCGTAAATCTATTTGATGAAAATCCATTTTTTCATACAAACGAATTGCAGCATGATTGCTTTGACGTACTTCTAAAAAAATTTGGATAGGATTATTTTTTAAAAGTTGAATTGAATAATCTAACAACTCGTATCCAAGACCTTTGCCCTGCTGGCTTGGATGGATCGCCATCAGTAACAAATTAGCTTCATCTAACACAGGCTGTAAAATACAGAATCCTACTATTTGATTTTTAGTTTCATAGACTGTGCATTGGTAAGAAAGCAAAGACTCCTGAAATTGTTTTTTAGACCACGGATGTGTTTGAACTAAACATTCAATCTCAGCAACTTTATCCAAATCCTTTTCTTGCATCAATCGAATCACGTGAACACCTTGTCAAAAACCTAATTGGCAGATTATCGACAATTTAAAACCAAATTTAAATAAAAAAATGGGCAATCTGATTGATTGCCCATTTTATTTAGTGAGGATTAAAACCTAACTCGGCACGCCATTTATTTAATAATTCAGTGGTGTCGTAGTCATTTGGATGGAATTTAGGTCTTAAGAACGCCAGTAAAGTTGGTATTTGACGGGTCATAAAACCTTTATAACCATACATAAACTTTAGCATATATTTCGTGTCACACCACGTTAGTTTTCCATCAGTTTTGAGTAGTTTTGCAGTGAAATAAGATTGGGTAATAAAAATCAGACCCATTGCAATCATAAGTGCTAGTGATCTCATAAAATAAGCTTTAGCGCCTTGACCATACATTGCCTCGTACACATCAAAGGCAACAGCTTTATGTTCATTTTCTTCAACAGCATGCCACATCCACAAATGATACATTGTCTCATCCATGAACATCGATTGGATATCTGGATTACTTAATAATTCCTCAGCAATTGTAGAGGTAAAATGCTCTAAAGCACATGTTCCAGTTAATCCAATCATTTCTTTGTTAAAACCAAAAGGTTTAAGTAATGTAGTAATTACATTAACACCATAATTGATCACTTTGCCCGTTTGCTCTTCCATCTTACGAACATCATAACCATAGGCTTGAGCAGATGCATTGAACGCTAAATGCTCTTTAGAATGCATCGCCTCTTGACCAATAAAAGCACTAATTTCTTTCTGCAAACGAGGGTCAGCTAATTTAGGATCATTTCTAACTGCACGAGTACTGTTTACAAAAAATTGTTCACCTTCAGGAAATAGCGCTGATAAAGCAGTCATAAAATGCGTGAGTGCAGCATCACCATTTGCCCAATATCGAGGCACATCACCAAACTCAAAATCCATTCGACGTACAGGGAAACTAGCGCCAGCACGATTTGAAATATTGACTTTAGCATTCATACCTTATTCTCCTTAATGATGAATCCATTCTTTGTTTTTATCCATTCTTATTTTATACGCTGTTTATCATGCTTTAATTAAGTGCAGATAAGGTCATAAAAGCATCATCTTAGGACATGTCTTCAAGTTTTTTTGAAAATATTAAAAATAGAAAAAGGGCAAATTCATGCCCTTTAAAAACAAACAGTATTGAAGAAAATAAGGCTTACAAACCTAATTTCGCTTTCCAATCTTTTAATAATTGAACTGTATCTAAATCATTCGGATGGAAACGTGGTTTAAAGTACGCCAGCATTTCTCCTGCCATTCCTGCGATGATCCCTTTTGATGGACTATAACCATACTTATAAATCATTCCCAACTCTTTAAGATTTAGCTTTTTATCTTGCTTAAGCAAACGTAAAGTGAAGTATGACTGAAGAATAAAAATTAAAGTCATGGCAAATACGAGCGCTGTTGTACGTAAGCTGTATGCTTTAATTCCTGTGCCAAAAACAGACTCATATACATCATATGCAACTGCTTTATGCTCATTCTCCTCAACCGCATGCCAGAACCACATATAAGACATTGTGTCATCTGTCATCAAATCTTGAATATGCTTATTACGCAATAATTCAGATGCAATCGTCGCTGTAAAATGCTCTAGGGCAGTCGTAGCGGTGAGATCAACCATCTCACGTGTCATACCAAAAGGTTTTACGATTTTCGAAAAATTATTTAAGGCAAATTGAATGTAACGACCTGTAATTTGTTCTAAGGCTCTTACATCATGACCGTATTTTTGAGCAGAAGCATTGAAATTAATATGCTCTTGAGTATGCATTGCTTCTTGACCAATAAACGCACTAATCTCTTTTTGCAGCTCTTCATTCTCTTTAATCGCTGGGTGATAACGCACAGCACGAACTGAATCAATAAATAATTTCTCACCATCTGGAAATAAAGCAGATAATGCAGTCATAAAATGTGTAAGACCTGCTGAGCCACTCATCCAGTATTCAGGTACTTGATCAAAATCAAAATTCATACGACGTACTGGGAAACTTGCACCTGCACGATTTGAAATATTTACTTTAGCATTCATGCCGCCTACTCCTTTTCAGTGAACTTTTTTCTCTGAGCACTTTTGTTCGTTTTCTTAAGTTTTATATTACGTTTTTATATGGATCAATTAAGTGCAGTTTGGGACAGCAAAGTATCAGTTTGGGACACTATTCAATAAAATTGTCAAACAATTGATATAAAAAAACACCCCATAAGGGGTGTTTTTTTGATCACTCTAGGCGATTATGCAGTTACTTTAGCAACAACACCAGCACCTACAGTACGACCACCTTCACGGATCGCAAAACGTAGACCTGGGTCCATTGCGATCGGGTGGATTAACTCTACTGACATTTCTACGTTGTCACCAGGCATTACCATTTCTACGCCATCTTGTAATTTGATCGCGCCAGTTACGTCAGTTGTACGGAAGTAGAACTGTGGACGGTAACCGTTAAGGAATGGAGTATGACGACCACCTTCTTCTTTAGAAAGTACGTATACTTCTGCATCGAATTTAGTGTGTGGCTTGATTGTACCTGGTTTAGCAAGTACTTGACCACGTTGTACGTCTTCACGCTTAGTACCACGAAGTAAGATACCACAGTTCTCACCCGCACGACCTTCGTCAAGAAGTTTACGGAACATTTCAACGCCAGTAACTGTAGTCGTTTGAGTATCACGGATACCAACGATTTCAACAGACTCACCAACTTTGATGATACCAGCTTCTACACGACCAGTTACTACTGTACCACGACCAGAGATAGAGAATACGTCTTCGATTGGCATCAAGAATGCTTTATCGATTGCACGCTCTGGTTCTGGGATGTAAGAATCAAGCGCTTCTACAAGTGCAAGAACAGAAGCTTCGCCGTAAGGGCCGTCGTTACCGTTTAATGCTTGAAGAGCTGAACCACGGATGATTGGAGTGTCATCACCTGGGAAGTCATAAGTAGAAAGAAGTTCACGAACTTCCATTTCTACTAATTCAAGTAATTCTTCATCATCAACAAGGTCACACTTGTTTAAGAATACGATGATGTAAGGTACACCGACCTGACGAGAAAGAAGGATGTGTTCACGAGTTTGTGGCATTGGACCATCAGTCGCAGCACATACAAGGATCGCGCCGTCCATCTGAGCAGCACCAGTAATCATGTTTTTAACATAATCGGCGTGGCCCGGGCAGTCTACGTGAGCGTAGTGACGGATTGGAGAATCGTATTCTACGTGTGATGTATTAATTGTAATACCACGTGCTTTTTCTTCAGGAGCAGAGTCGATTTGTGAGTAATCTTTCGCTTCACCGCCGTAAGTTTTTGCACAAATTGTTGCAATCGCAGCAGTTAAAGTTGTTTTACCATGGTCAACGTGACCAATTGTACCCACGTTTACGTGTGGTTTATTACGTTCAAACTT
>NZ_JAKTID010000056.1:0-22248 GCF_027854795.1 Acinetobacter sp. AOR34_HL
TTGACGGATCGGTGGTGTTTGCCTGACCAAAAATAGCTAACTAAGTCCATATGTTGACTATATGGTTTATCTAAAACAGTATCATCAATACTGACTATAAGTTTGTTATTATCAATATGTTGAATTGATTCTTGATATAGGTCGTGAGGTGTGTAATCTTCACGCTCTAGAAAGCGATTTACACTATCATGCGAGATATTATAAGTCTCGGCAAGTTGTGTGCAGCTAATAGAGTTCGGTTCTGTCATGAGAAAGCCCATATAAATGGGTAGAGTACAAGTTGCTGTAGAAGCATGTTTAATTCGTCTGATCACAGATACTTTATAAAGTATTTTAGTACTTTTTTGAATCCGTCAATGCGTAAGTCCTAATAATATAAAAGAACATACTTCTCCATGAATATTTTATTTTTTAGAAATTAAAATCAACAGCATCAAATATACAATATATTTATCAAAATATTATTATAAAACTGAGTTAAGAACCAATTCGTAATATTTTATTTGGTCTCACTTCTATATTCTCCAAATAGCATAATCAAACCACCAATAAAAATAAAAAGTAATCCAAATAATTTGAAAGCATCTATTTTCTTTATTTGCATCCCTAATAAACCACTATGATCAATTAAGGTAGCAAAAATCATTTGGCCTAAAAATATCCATAATAGTGTATTGGTTGCACCGATATGTGGAGCTGCCACAAACATACACAGAATATAAAGTGAACCCAAAAAACCTGACAACCACATCCACCAAGATGTATTTTGATAAAGTGGTGGTTTCACCGTTCCATCCATCCACAATGCAATAACAAGCGAAGCAATCGCACCGCCTATATAAAGAAAAAAAGTCGATTGTATTTGGCTTGCACCACTGCTATGACGAAAGGCATTAATGACTGCCAATTGTAATGGAACAACTAGCCCACCTAATATACTAATCAAAACATAATGAATATTTTGCATTCATTGACTCTCATTTTTAGGTTTCTAATTTTTATGAACTAATTTGATTGAGAAACTTATGATCATGCTTGTAGAAGGTTTCAACATAATGATTGAGTAACTCTTACTCTAAACTATCTTATAAAAACAAATACCGCATCAAACATTTTATAGTTCAATTGTGACTCAAATGCTTTTGATTAAATAATAAAAGCTTGGCGATAGAAATAATTTCAGAAGAGTAAATAAGTTTTCGTTATTTAATTAAATAAGATATAAAAATACAGACGTAAAAAAACCGCTGATTAGCGGTATTTTATCTCATCTTTAAGATGATGGTCGGAGCAGTAGGATTCGAACCTACGACCCCCTGGTCCCAAACCAGGTGCACTACCAGGCTGTGCTATGCTCCGATTACTCTATAAAAGAGTGGGGTGAATGACGGGATTCGAACCCACCATAATCTATGTATTAGCTCTATATTTATTAATAACTTAGCTTACACGCATTTGATAGATGGGTTAAATATGGGAATTTAGTCATATTTAGATCTGAATCTAACTTACTCAGACTTCCATTACTGATGTTTTTTCAACCATTAATTTTCAATGACTTATACTTGTTTATTGAAAAGACTTAAAATGAAGTAATGGAGTAATAAATAAAAAAAGTGCCTTAATATTTAGGCACTTATAGTAAAAATATTCTGTCTATTTTGAAGTAATTAAAAAGTAAGTTTCATTACATCGAAATATAGTTATTCAGCTTTGTGATGTAGTCAGGCAGATCTTCTGCGATTAACTTTCCATAATGCTTATAGATCATTGACGTATCACTATGGCCAAGCTGCTCTGCTATCCACTCCGGAGGAACTTGGCCGGAGGTTAATAGCTGACTGGCAAAGGTATGCCGACCCTGATTGATTCCACGCCCACGTACCTTCGCTTTTTTTAAATGTTTATTCCAGCGGTACCTGAGTTCATGGTATTCGAAGTGATTTGAGCGTTCATGATTGACCCAAACAAAGCGGACTTTTTCTATACGTTTGGTCTTGTTGTCACGCTGCAGTACTTCAATGGTTTTTGGTCTTGTATTACCTGTGGTTTGATATTGCTTTTTAAGTGCTTGAATAGCCGGTTCGAGCAGCTTGATTCGTCTTTTTCTACGTCGGTTTTTAGTGACGCGATAAATACCCCGGACATAGGATCTGGATATTTGAATGGTACCGTTCTCCAGATCGATATCTTCCCAAGCGATAGGAATTTGTTCTGACATTGAAAGCCCTGTCCAGAATAAGCATGGCAATAGATTTTGAATATCGAGATCTGTTTCAGTATTTAAAATCATGGCGATTTCGACTTTGCTAAATGGATCTGGCTCTGGTGGATCAAGCTGATGAATCACAATATTTTCAAATGGGTTATAGGGCATTTGCTTTTCATCTCTCCAGATCGCATGGATCTGCGCGAACCGAGTAATTATTTCTCGCACAGTTTTGTTGTTTAGCGACTCCTTAAGATCTTCAATCCATCTTTTAAGCATGTTGGTATTGATATCTTTTGGATGAATTTTCCCAAATTTAGGGACGATATGGTTGTTTACATGGCCACGATAAGAATCATATGTACTCGGTGCAACTTCTCTTATGGTTTGATCGAGATATTGCTGGGCATAGTAGCTGACTTGATTTTTCTTAATATTTTTAGAGTTTGGGAAGTGTTTGGCCAGTTGAAATTGATCGAGCTGGATCTCCAATTTAATGAGGTTGGCCAGCTTCTCTGCGCGTTCCTGATTTTCTGGTGTAAATGGCCAGTCGAGTGTTTCTTTAATTAGTGGTTCAGTTGCGATCGGTCGCATCCAGATGCGCATCGATTTTCCGCGAATTTCTAATCCTGCAGACATGGAAAGTCCTACATTTAAGTATCTTGAATGATTGGGGTTATTTTAAAAGATTGCACCTCCGTTCGGAGGTGCATGAAAGGTGCTTTTGAGCAGCTTAAATGAAAGGAAGCTCCTCTTCTTCGCGTGAATGAAGTTCAGCTTCGATTGCAGTCACTAAATATTGATCATCTGACTTTCTTGCAATGTATTCCAGATCATAGCTGGATAGGTCTGCAATGGCTTTACCTCGATGAGGGCCATAAAAAATATGGGTGGGTATTCTGGCCATTTGTGAAAATTGATAAAGCTCTTCCATTGATTTGATTTGTCTTACTCGGACAATATTCAATAAAAGCGCATGTGTTGTTTTGCAATCATTCAAAGCAGAATGAGCACCTCTTACACCTCGCCTTGTTGCTTTCCGATCAGAGCTTAATTGATAAGCCAAAGCTGTTAATTTATGAGACTCAAAATGTGGCCAGAGGTATCTGGCCATTGCCAATGTGCAGATTCGCTTGATGCTCGATGCATCTGTACCAGCACGTTCAATCGCTTCGATGTCGTAGTCAATATTATGGCCGATCAGATATTCAATATTATCTTTTGGCAATTTGAACTTGGTAAATGAAGGACACTTAACAAGATCTTCATCCACAATATGATGTATGGCCATCGCTGCAATTGAAATTGGTTCACTTGGTTTATAGCGTTTAGTGAAATCAAACATAGTTGGAATGATCGGATAATCAGTAAATGGCTGAAAATGAACTTCCATCGCTGCAGCTTCAATAATATCGCCATGCAGTTTATGTGTTTCTGTATCAAAAATGAGAGCAGTCATATTGTTTACCTCACACTGGACTTGCAATCGGAGCACTATCAAGTGCTTGAAGGCTATGAACTTTCACTTCCGTGATGTAGTTTTCTTGTCGGTTTTGATCTGTCCATTTACGTGTGTGTAATGAACCTTCGATATAGACTTTTGAGCCTTTTTTTAGATATTGGCATGCAATTTCACCCAAACGGCCATGCGCTACGATGCGATGCCATTCGGTATTTTCACGATATTCACCCGTTTGTTTATCTTGCCAACGTTCACTTGTTGCAATTGAAAATTGCGCGTAACCGCTGCCGTTAGGGAAATGCTTAGCAATTGGATTTGCGCCGAGTGATCCGACCAGAATAACTTTATTGATTCCTCTCATGCTGCTAGTACTCCCATATCAATCAAACCTTGACGTTTCATCACGTTTATTTTTGCATGTACGCCCATTCGATCACGCTGAAGTACATCTGCAATGCGGTGCACCGGATAATGATCTTTAAGCATTGAAAGCAAGACTTTTTCTTCGCATGGCCACCATCCACCACGGGTTATGGCAAATTTTGAGTTTTTAGCCATTAGACTTCTCCTGGTCTAATTCACAGCGACATTTACCAATTCGGAAATATTCAATTGGCCCTGGTGCATCGATTGGACAAAACTCTCCTCTGTTGAACTCATAGATTTTGTTTTTTGATTTGATACTGAACTCATCTCCACTGATATCGATAATTTTTCCGATGAAAGCTTTTTGATTGATACTTACAAGGCCATTACCAATTGGTTTACGGGTTTCGAGCATGCAATTGACTTCATCACCCACCTTGAATGAATCAAAATCAGGAAGAATAAGACCACCACATTTACAATGATATTTAGACATGATTTATCCCTCCAAGCCTTGTTCTTTACGCGCTTTGTCTTCTTCAACACTATGGATTTGTTCTGCCAATTTGATAGCTTGTTCGGCAGCATCTATCATCGAAATAGCGAAGATCCATTGGCAGCGATAATGCCCACCAATAGAACAAGAGAGAAACTTTCCATCTTCTGTAAACTTAAAATTTCTTGGAATTGCAACATGGAGATTTATCAGAAATTCAAAATTACTGTGATGATGAATTAAACGAGTAGCGTGTTCTTCATTCCACTCACTACCTGAATATTCTTTAACTTCATCAATAAACTGCTTAAGTTGGGGGTGCTGTTCGACTAGATCTTCAGCATTTTTAGAGTCCATATCCCCCAGAAATTCTTCAAATCCTTCTGGTACGTTCTGAGCCACATTCAATGTCGGTACATGTAAAATAGTGTTGAAGTGAACATTGTTGTTGAACATGTCTTCAGATAATTGATTTGGAAATTGGTTAGTAGACATATTTATGCTCCCAGTACCGCATTGCTTGGCATATTTTTAAGAATTACAACTTGCTGATTTAACCATCTTTGACGAAATTTTCTTTCATAGTCAGACAATGGCCGTGGTACCAGTGGTTCCTTTCTTTTTTTATGTGCATAGTTGCAACGTTTGCAGTAGTCGCTACCACCAGAAAAGTTTGGATGGTTTAAGTGTGGTGTTAGAACTGCAGTAGAGATTTCGCTCATGATGAAGCTCCTTCTGCTTGAACCGGTTCAAACTCAAAATCATCACCGCTGATGTAATTATCAAAATAGAGTTTGGTGATTTCAAAGCAATCTGAGTCCCAACCTTCTTCCTGAAAAATGGTGTTAATTCCCCATCTGTATGGTGGATACCCGACATTATCTTTTCCTTGAAAACACGCATTGAAAACGTCAACCGCAATCATCTTTAACATGACTTTGACGATGTCTCCCCCATTCTCATCTAATCTATTTTGATGATTTGACCAGAATGTATTGTGTTCATGCAGCATTTCATCTGTGCATTTAATGACTAATGTGAACTGAAGATCACACGTATCACTCATGTGGTGAGTAACTTTAAAGGTCCGTGGGTCACAGCGAAGGTATTTAGGAATTTCCGCTTGTGGTGTTTCTACGTTAGAATCGTTTTGCATGATTGCTCTCCGGTGGTTATGTGACACATACAGAAGTTGCCGCTTTTGTATGTGTGTTCAAATTTTGGGATTAGTCCCGTTGTTACGCTGGTTTTTCGAAGATCCAGCATCGTTTGGTTGAGTTAGTAATTTTGCTTTGTATGGCTTTATTAGCTTCAACAAAGCGGTAGTGAATACTGTGTCTTAAAGCAGCCTGTAGCTCGTTCAATTCGGGTAATGAATAACGATAATCCGCTGCGACCTTGTATAAATGTGCAAAATTGAGTGCAATGAGATCTGGTTTAGCTGAGTGATTTACATTTGAATCTTTATTGGCCACAAGACGTATTTCAGATTCCATTTCTTCGATGGTATTCCAGAAGTTTTGAACAATGATTGAATCTGATTTGATGACCTTGTCGCGTGTTTGAGCCATTGCAATAATTTCATCTTGAACTTGCTTCTGGATCTGCAGTGGTATCTCGACAATGTGCTTACATAGTGAATCAAATAACGCCAAAAATTGGGCATGGTTTTGCACTACTCGTGAGCTACGGACGTTATATTTCTCGTCATGTAGAATCGAATCGTACTTTTCAAAACCCTCTCTATACGTTTCTAAGACTGCATTTTCTTTGTTTAAGCAATTTAAAATGAACTGACTTACATCTTGTGGCTCGTATTTTTCAAGCCTGCGAGCTGCGTACAGGCTGCTTTTGCTGAGCTGGTCTTTTGTGAATTTGATCTGAACGATACGTTCCATAATTGGTGTCGTCGATACAACCTCTGCATTTTGGCTCACAATAATGGTGCCCATAAAAGGTGGCTCGTAAGTTTCATTGCCACCGTTTTTAACACCCTGCGCACCGAGTGATCCGCCATCGAACAATGTCTTAAGTGAATCCCAATCGAACTGCTTTACTACCCCTTTTTCATTTTCTCGCTCTGATTCAATCAAGACCACTGGAAGGTTTGAGACTTGTCTGAAGGTACGAATCAGACCTGATTTCGTTGATTTGACTGGATCGATGCCCTCGTACTTAATACGGCCAAACAACTTCCATAAGAATAAAAGCAACGTGGATTTACCTGTTCCTGGTTCACCACCGGCTTCGAAAAATGGAAAGGATTTATGCATCTTTCTAATTTGCTGTGCATATAAGCTGCCAAAAAATGCAGTTAAGGTGACTAAACCACGGACGCTATAAGCATCGATCAAGTCGTTAATCCACTCCTTTTTATAGTCATTCATCTTTGCATTGATATCTAAAGCGAATGGTTTACGGCATTTAAGATTTGTATGCCGTGGTAACTCAAAATAGTCTTCTTTATTGATCAGGAATTGACGACCAGATTGATATGCAATATCGCCAAGTACATAGGCTTTATGATCTGCGTTGTAACCCACATAATTGATCAATTCGACACGTTTAATATCGGTCAGTTCTCTTTCTAGAAAAGCATCAAGCTGATTGCTATTGCCTTTGTAGAATTTACCCGGAGCGACATGCAATAAACGCTTTTTAAACTCTGATGCAGATGATATGTGTGATGCGCTGAAGGTATTTTTTATGGTTTTTGCGCCACGCGGGAAGTCGATCTGAAAGTAATAATCGGCTTCGTCAATTTCTGCCATGTATTGATAGTAAAGTCCGCGTGGACGGCAATCCATGATGAGCTTGGCTTCGGCAGCAGCTAAAATTGCAGCGTCACGACGTTCAGCAATGGCTTGGTCTTTTTCTTCTTGCGCCCAATCTTGATTGTCATCGTTTTCAGAATCGATGCCTTTCATATAGTCATCGTATTTGTCCATATCAAGCTTGAACCAATAGACTTGATTGTTGAAGTCGAATGGAAATGACTTGGTACCTTTATGCTTGTAGATAAGTATGCCTTTATCCACAGCTTTTTCTGCAATAAGCAATGAACCGTAATATTTGTAGGTTTCAATATCTGTAAATTTAAGTCGATCTTGTTTGTATAGATCGTTCCAGTCTGTCTTTTTGCGACCGGCTGGTGGAAGTGCTGCTTCACATTCAAAACCATCGGCTCTGGCTTGCTCTATAAATTTTAAAATTCCATCATGGCCAGCTTGGTCATTATCGAATGCCCAAACCAGTTTAGGTAATGGTTTGCCTGTTTCGGCACATTTAGCCAAAATTTGGTTTAGGAAAATTGAAGGATAATTATTGCAGCTTAATGCTGAAAAACTGGTGATACCTGATAGCCAAAGCGCGATGGTGTCAAAAATACCTTCGGTAATCCAAATTTCTTTTGATTCAAAATAATTTGTGTTTGGTGTGAGCCATGCATGATTTTGAGATGACCAGCCAAATTTGAAGGTCGTTTTCTTTAAGACGCCTTGTTCGTCTAGGATGCGTTGCCACCAGCCTTCATTGCCATTTTGATCTGTAATTGGAAAGCGGATGGTGATAGATCCAACATGCAGATCTGGATCTTTATAGTACTCTTGGGTATATGTGAGTGATTTGAGTTTGTCGATGTTAAAACCACGACCTTCAACCAAATAGGCGTTTACGGTTTTAAGTGGATCTTCTTGAGTTGGTTTAAAGCGTTTTTCCCATTTTTCAAATAGTTCGGGAAAAAGTTCTTTAACATGGTTTTCGGTACCACAGTTATTTTTGCGTGGGCAGAATACTACCCACGGCTCGTCAGGGTGCACCCATGCTGATGCTTCTTTATGATTACATGACGGACATCTGCCACGTAATTTATTACCACTTTTTAACTTAAAGCTATAAACATCCATGAGTTTATCTATAACTAAAGCTTTGGTTTCTGGAAACATCATCTTGATTGAACTGCCTTAAAAAAAGTGCTGTTTGCGTTTTACTTCTTCACCTGCAAGATTTAACAATTTTTCTTGAATGCGTTCTCTTGCTAGGTATTCCATAGTTTCTTCAACTGTGGCTAAGCCAAGTTGTTTTTGTACCTCTTGCACAATTTTGAGTTCTTGTTCAGTCAGTACGATTTCTCTTGTGAGCATGTTTTCAGCTCCTTGAAAGCTGTTCTTGCGCGCCTTCACTTAAGAATTTTTGCAAATTAAAATCATCTTCAGGATCTTCGATAAGCGTTTTAATGGCTTGCTTCATAACCATCTGACGGATCAAAACACTGATTTCAACTCCAGTAAGATTTGAAGCTGCAGTAAGTAGATTAGTTTCATCGATAGTTAGATTGATGCTGAAACGATTATCACGAAGTTGTCTTTTGATGCGTCTTGGTTGGATTGACATGATTTTTACCTCGTTAATTAGTGGTTGCTTGTTTTCCAACGAAATAGGTTTGTGCGATGAGACTTGATCGACTCATGTCAGTTTTTTCAACAATAGCGTCGAGTTCGTCCACTTCTTCTTTGGGTAGATACACAACACAGCGGACACGCCCACCATTAATCTTTTTAGATCTAGGACGCGTAGCGTAAGGTGAAATTTGTTTGCTCATACGGTACTCTAGGTAATAGTGGTATGCTAAGGCACACTATAGCACATTATTTTGTTCTTTAAATACATAAAGGAAATATTTTTATGCCGTCTATTGACCCTGAAATTTCAGGTGAAATTGCTCATCGTTTCAAAGTTGAGCTGGATAACAAGCATTTACGTGCTAAAACGTTGTCACGTGAGATAGGAGCAAGCGAAAATACGCTGGGAGCGTATGTGCGTGGCAATGTGCCGGACCAGTGGGTTTACCTGAACCGTTTGCAGAAACAAGGCGTTGATATTCGTTATGTGCTGCTGGGAATAGATCCGGACTTTAGCGGCTTAACCAGTGAAGAAAGTGTATTGTTAAAGGCATATAGACAACTAAGCCCTGAAGGACAGGCTGCGTTACTTGGCTTAAGTAAGGCGTATGCAAAAGATGTGGAACCCAAATAATGACTTATAAATAAAAAGCCCACGCATAAACGTGGGCTTTTTTTAATTCAATTTTTACTCTAGTTGATCCTGAACTTTTTCAAGTTTGTCTTCAAGATCTATGAGTTTGTAGATCAGATCATTGTTGTTGTAAGTCACCTGAGTGTCGTTTCCGACGGCTTCGAGTGAATTTCTCCAAATGCGTAGTGTGGCTAATGCTTGATCTAATAGAAAATCATTGTCATAAGGTTGCATGTTTTTATCTCTCGCAATTCTATTTAATTGAAATTGCCAGACTGCAACCGAGGTGTTATTCCAGATTGGACTGGTAACCTGATGTACTCCCAAATACTTAGGATAAGTTAAATCATTTAGAGCTAACTCTAAGATTTTTATATCTAATTTATCTATTGAATGATCAGTTTTTGAAAGTTGTTCTATTAAATCGTTAATTTGATCAGGACAAATCGACAGAAATCCGATTGTTGTATCGTGATTAAATGTGATTTGTGCTTTGACCAATTGATCGACCATATTAAAAAACTGCTGGCAGACAAGCTGGCTTTTTTCGTTTGTAGCATGAACACGGTCTGCGATCGGTACATACGGAATAATGTTCTCGTTCATAGCTGATATGCTCCCGCCAATAGATACATGGAGCCTAATAGCAGAAAAAATATAAAGGCGAGTATGGCTGGATGCATGACTACTCTCCCAAAAATAATAGGGAAAATGTAATAAAGCAGATGCAGAAATAGCCCATACAATCGAACAGGATTTTTAGGCGTTTTTGGCGTTGGAGCTGGCGGAGACGTTGGTTATAGGCTGTTAATCTATAGATAGCGGTGTGCTCTTGCACATGATTAGAATTTTTCATGTTGAATACTCAGAGTAAGTTTTTGCAAACCTACCGCCATTACTTTCCTAGGGTAATGGTGGCAGACCGAACAGGGCTAGGAAAACCGTACTCTGAGAACGGCCAGCGCGAAGCTGCCCTGCCCGATCTGCCATAACGATTATAGCCGATTGGACTTTTTAGGCAAAAAAAAGGCCGCTTAAGCGACTGTCTTTTGTGCGCTCAGAGTATGTTTTACAGGTTTCCTAGGCCTGTACGCAGATTTTGCTGCGTTGTTCCATGTTGCCTATAGTGTGCCACTATGTCAAGATAGTGATTCACTATTTTAATAAAACTTTGCTTTACATGAATAAATTTGTTTTGGGTTCAGCTTTGATTTCATGTGTTTTTTTTATTAATGCATGCTCGAATGATAGTTCTAAAAATGAAGAATTAAACTCTCAAGCTAAAGCTGATTTAGAAGCTAAAAATTTAAAAGATGACTTCGAGAAAAGAAAAGCAGAACTTGATGAAGAAGACAAACCGCATTTTGACTGGCCACGTGTTGACTATACCAAAACTGTGGCCAAAGTAGATTTAAGTAATGACCAAGCAATTTTGAGCGCTGTTGGTAAGCCGGTTATTGAAAAAGAGGAAACTGGCAACCAAATTGGTGAGCCTACTACGACCTATTATTTTAGTAAATCACTCGCCAGTGGCCTGGATATTACTCTGAGCCGTGAACTGATAAATGTGAAATGGCAATTTGACTCAACGGATCCAGCAAAAGCCTCTGCAATTTTTGAAGATGGGCAAAGAGTTACTCGTGCTTTGCTGGGTGGTAAGGTGGGCAGCGACGTTTATGAAAATATGGCTAAAGGCTTGAAGTTCAGTGAGATCGTTACTACAGACGGCATCACCCTTAAAAATGTGCGTTGTGGGGCTAGTATTTGTAGATATGAGGTAGTTAGACCGTGAAATCTTGGGAACAAACTTACATTGAGCATTTAGTGAAATGGTCAAAGCCTGTGAATAATGATTTGCCTAACGGTTGGTCTGTTTTATGGGTTTAAAAGTATGAAATATTCTATTTTAAACAAAATTGAAGATTACAAAGTTAACTCATTTGAATATGGAAATTTTAGTAATGAACTGACCGAAAGACTAGCTTTTAAAAAAATAATTAATAAACAACTTCATAACTTAACAGGATATGAGTTCCTTTTTAAATATTTTGATTATTCAGATTTAGATACAGAAACTCACCTATATCCAAAATCAGATGACCCATTAGTCTGTATTTTTTGTTTAAAATCTGAACCAGATGTTTCATTTAATAATAAGCCTCATGTAATTCCATATTTTCTAGGTAATAAATATTTATTACACTATGAAGAATGCGACGAATGCAATGCATATTTTAGCTCTAGTTTAGAGGATGCGTTGGATAAATATACAGCAGTCTTCAGAACAGTTGGTAGAATAAAAAATCGTAAAAGAAAGATTACAGCTATTACATCTTTAAATAATAAATTTTCTTACAATTTTAATTCTGTAATCGGAGCATTTGAGATACAAGGAGAAGGTTATCATAAATATATCAATGATGATGGGATTGGAAATTTAAAAATAAATTTTGACATAAAAAAACACAGACCTTCTGATGTATATAAAGGATTTATGAAAATATTTTATGGACTGTTACCTCCTGAGCACAGGAAGAATTTCAATGAATTGAGAAGCTGGATTATGGATCCAGACCCTAGTAATTTTTTAATTAAGCCAGTCAAAATTGTTCGAACTTTTATGCCATATTTTAAAGATTATCCTCTTGTTGTAAATATTTTGCATACAGAAGAGAGCTTTGAAAAAACTAATAATTCTTTTGACTACATGGGGCTTATTGCATTTGGTAATATTATTTACGAAATGCCCATAATTTCAGATAGATTTCTAAAATATGTAGATGAGTTAAAACATAAGAATCAACTTCTAAATTTTGATCTTAAACTTCAACCAAAACCAATTCATAGTTTTGAAAGTAACATAATAGACTTAAGTAATACAGAAAAAATAACAGATAGTTTTTCAGTTATTTTTTCTTATTCTGAAAGGATTAAAAAATAAATTAAATTTAAGAGTTATTTTTATCAATATTCCACATACATTCATATTGAGCTGCAAAAGTGGCTCTTTCTTTATAACAATGTGCAAAAAAAGAAAAAGAATCTGTTATGTGATCTGACCAAGTATGAGTTGCCCTTTTCATTAATCTTGGAAACTCATCTCTCCAGATCTTTAATTTAAGCTTCGATATAGGTTTAAAAGATTTTTTATATAGCGCAAAAGCTTGATAGCAGGCTTTGCGTAATTTTCTATCTTTAACTTTTGGTATTTTAGATGGATTAAAACAGAAATTTTTTGAGAAATCCCATTCTAACTCAGTAATTCTGGCTACTAAGGGTATTGGAATAGTTTTACCAACTGCTCTTGATTTAATAAGAATAAAATCTCCAAACAATATAGACCAGATAGGTTTTAAAAATGAATATTTATTCATAAGCCCTCCAAAAAAAAAGCCCTTAAAAAAGGACTTTTGCCGCGTTATATGCTGATTTAAGTTGATCGATGAACAATGAAACTTTTGATTCAAGCTCGTCCCATTTGTCTCCCAAAGCCAACACGATATTTTTTGCATAAGCCATCACCCATGCCTTTTTATCGCCTCCGGACTTATCTGCATTTGTGCTTTCAACTGAGTCCATTGCTTTAGCCACGACAATATAAATTGCTTGAGCCGTTTGCATGGCTTGGATAATACCAATCGCAATAGTTGAAATTTTTGAATCAAAATTACTCACGTTTTAAGTGCTCCGTTTCGTTGATCAGCTTCATGACCATAGGTTTTTAAATTTACAAGCGGGTTAGGGTTTGCACTAGGTGCGACTTGATGTGTGATTGCGAATTCTGCTCTGGCAGAAAATCCACACTTGATGTTTGAACATTGAAAGTAAACTACTCGAAATAAGGGACTCTCAAGTTTGCTGGTCCTCAAATAAAACTTAGATGCACAGTGGGGACATAAAAAACAGTTTTTAGATGCCATAGTCGCTTTTCTGGTTATATTTATGTCCATTATAGATAAATCGGTTATATATTTGTACTTTATGTAGAGATTTATTACTATTAAATCTGTTTTTTCTGCTTTGAAAAAATATCATGCAAAATATGAAATGCAGTTGTTGTTTTAAACTTCTTGCGAGAATTGATAATTTTAGAAATCTTGAAATTAAATGCCCTCGCTGTAAAACCTTAAATCAATTCCAGAGCACCTTGAGTGCCTTACCTGAATGCCCAGAGCATCCGACCTCATCAGGTAAGATCCATGACACAAAACCTCTCACCGCAATACAATCCTAGTGGCCACAGCTTCAGTGGCTGGCTTGGCGGTAAATCTCAACTAGCCAGAACGATTATTGATATGCTGCCCGCACATAAAACTTATGTTGAAGTGTTTGGTGGTGCTGGCTGGGTACTTTTTAAAAAGACAGCTTCTACTGTTGAAGTGATTAACGATATTAATGACGACTTGATCAATTTATATCGAGTGTTGAAATTTCATTTTGATGCATTTCTAGCTGAATATGAGTTGCTGCTATTTTCTCGAACTCAGTTTGATGATTTTAAGCGCGATCAATCTGGTTTGACTGATATTCAACGGGCGGTGAAGTTCTATTATTTGCTACGCTCTGCGTTTGGTTGCCAACTTGATGGTTCATTTACTTATTCAAAAGATCGAGCAAACCGCATGCGCTTAGGTGAACGCTTACGTGAACATCTGGTGTCGATACATGAACGTTTGCAGAATGTCGTTATCGAAAATCGGTCTTATGATTATGTGATTAATCGACTGGATAGCCCAGACACGTTGTTTTATCTGGATCCGCCCTATTGGGATTGTGAAAACGTCTACGGCAAAGGCATCTGGAGTAAAGATGATTTTTACACGCTGAAGGACAAACTGGATCAGATTAAGGGCAAGTTTATTTTGAGCTTGAATGATGTGCCAGAAGTGCGTGAGCTATTTAAAGATTATCAAATGACACATCGTAAGATCCGCTGGTCCGTGAACTCAAAAGCTGCTCATGAAGAGCATAACGGCAATGAGTTGATTATTTATAACTTTTGATTTGTTCATAAAATAAGGCCAGATTCTAAATCTGGCCTTGTTGTTTTATTTTGCTTCCTTCACTTGCTCCAGCATGTTCTTCTTCGCATTGAGTCTTGGCAATTCCCGTTTTAAGCGTTTTTCTGCAGCTTTTTTACTTTGCATTACCGCATTAATGACTTTTGGATTGGTTTGATCCCCCAGTGTTGCCCAATGACGCGGACTTGGGTTTTTTCCGTTGGTATATTGAACTTTCAACCCGGTATAGGGTTTTTCATCAAGTTGATTATGTGCAGCAAATTTACCGGTTTCGAGATCCAGTAAAGCGAACTCACGATCTAGGCGTTGCTGTGCACCGGCACGAGTTAAATATAAGTAAGTAAAATGCTTCGCGTTGGATATATCACCTTTGATCAATTGAACTGCCTTTTCACCGTCTTGGTAATACACCACCACGCCCGTCCATTTTTTATCTTTTTCTAGAACAAACTGATCTTCAAATAGTTCGGATATATCATCTGCATCCGGGAAAAACACTTCGAGCTGCAGATCTGTGGTGTAACCGCTTGAACCATCCAAAGTATCTGTGATCGTTGTACCCAGCCAATATATTTCGTCGATCTGTTCTTTGACGCCCACAAATAGAAAAGTTTGCTCTGGTATCAGATCTGGAACACCTCTGGCCAGCCTATAACTGAGTGTTTCACTGGTACGTTTGAAGTGGTTCAATTTAGCTGAAGCAGCTAGTGTCGCGGTTTGTTTGTCTCGATGGATATGACGTAGCTCTTTGATGTTCTGGTTCGACTGATCTCCAACAATGACTTCGAGCTTTTTAGCCATTTTATCATCGTAGTAAAATGCGCGAATTGCAGTTACTTCTTCACCTCCATCGCTGTAGCTATAGCGATGATCATCACCCATTGCCCTGGTCAATTTGTACGTTGGTAGATCTTGGCCAGATATGGTCTGACTTTGGCCTTTGGGCATAAAAAGTAAGGTACCATTTTTGATGGTTGCAATCGCGTCGTGTTCATCGGCTAAACGAGTAATCAAATTCGCATCTGACTCGTTTTGATCGATATGAATGATTTTATGGCTGGCCAGATCTGCTGCAACACTATCGTTAAGATCATGCTCAAGAGCAATCAGTCGTATTAAATCACCGAGCGCAATGTTATCGAAGCTACGCTCTTTTTTCTGTTTGAGTGACTTTTTCATATCTGCACTGGTTGCACGAATACGAAGAACATCGGGCGCACCAGCATGCTCAACCTCTTTGACGATGTAACTGCCCTTGTAGACCAAGCCTGAATGCTGCCAGCCTATCCATGCTTGAAGAATTGCACCTTTGTTTGGGATCTGCAGCAAACCATCGTGATCTGAAAGTGAGAGGTCTAGCGTATCGACTTCAAAACCGCGTTTATTTTCAATGCGCATTTGTATGAGTCGATTGTTGATCTTGGATGAAATATCCAAGCCATCGACGATTAGCTTAAAAATGGGAACCGGATTTGCCTTTAAGACATCAATAGCCAGATCATTGAGTGTGGAAAGTACAGTCATAGTAAGCCTATTAATTTGCCTGCAGTATTGCCGATTAATGTTCCTGGTTTCTGTGCCTGCGTCATTTTTAAACTGAATTCAATTTTTTTGGGTGTGCCATCTGGAAAAAAAATAGTTTGAGTTTCTTGAAGGTCATCGATGTGATATAGCCCAAAAACTTTACCAGTACCGCTGATAAGTGGCCATGCTTTACCAGTATCGCCCATGACTCGTAAAGCAGTGATGCTCATTTGAGAGCCAAACTCTGGCACGATACTACCCTCAAGTGAAATAGTGTCTTCGCCACGGCCCGTGAATTGATAGGCTGGCATATCACCTACCCGGGAATTGCTTGGATGCCGCCAGTTTGTGCTGCGCTGTAGCTGCTGATATACGGCAGTCGGAATGCTAAACGGGAACATGCCCAAGATCATCATCATAATATTTACTCCTGGTCGGACATGATGGTACGAACTCGCGCCAGTTTGTCGCGCTGGATTCGCATGAACACTTTTTCAATTTGACGTTCGAGATCCTGAACGATTTGTCCTGGTGCAGCGTGAATGTGAATGTTGTAGGTGTCCCCTGCCACTGCCAATGAAGATTGTCGGCTTGGGGTGAGATTTGGCGCTGTCTGGATCTTAGACATTACCGGCGCAGCGATATCGATCTGATCTAAGACCGGTGACTGAGATTTATTTGTAAAGAGATTAAGAACCTGATTGTATTTGTTCTTGAGCTCAGGAAATGCCTGAGTAAGACCCATGCCAATACCACCGATGATATGACCGCCCAAACCTGCCATGACTCGAGACGGACTACGGATGATCATGCGCTGCTTTAACCAGTCCGGCATATAATTTGCGACATCATTCCAAGTCGATTTTAGTTTTGGAAATGCTGCTTTAATACCGTTGATTAACCCATCGATTATGTTTGTACCAAATACTGAAAATTTAGTCGGCAATTCAAAACCAAACCAGTTTAATACCGTTGCAAAAGCCGAATAAAATAATCCCATCGGCGACCAGTTCAAGATGGTTGCTGAGATATTGCCAATACCGCTTTGGAAGAAGGTTTTGATCTGTGCCCATAGATTTTGAAAATAAGGACCGATGGTGTCCCAATTTTGATAAATCATGTAGACACCGAAGGCCACGGCTGTAATGAGTGCCAAAATCGGGTGCGCCATTGCCAGTCTTGCAAGCCACATCAATGCAGATCCGATGCCTGTAATTGCACCTTTTAATAATGAAAACGGCATCACCAGCATGCGTAATGCAAAGCTTAATGCGCTGCCTTGTACGCCCAATGTGACCATCATGAGCCTTAGGCTCAACATACTTAAAATAAGCGGGGAAAATACCAAGAGCAATCCACCAATGGCCACTAGCCCTGCAGCAATAACCAATAGGCCAGTACCGAGTGCTTTGGCCAGTGTTGGGTTTTGCTGCATCCAGCCTGTGAAGCCTTGCATGGCATTGGATGCCATGATTAATGCTTGTGTGTAGATCGGTAAAATGGTCTGGCCAAACTGTAAATAAGCATCGTGGAGTTTTGCTTTTGCATCCAGCTCTTTACCAGCCGTGGTGCCTTGTGCCTGTTTCTCTAACTGATCAATGTTAAAGGCACCTTCATTTAGCTTGGCATTTTTATGAATCTGATCACGCTGCATATACATTTGAGCAAAAAGGTTTGATGCAGTACGGTTACTGAAAATACTGCCGATCGCATCGATGACGTCACTTTCTTTGGTAATGCCTTTGGCATTGAGAGCCGGTACCAGTACTTGCTCCATCCATGCAAACTGATCTTTTTTGAACAATGCAGCGTTTTTAATTGCACCGATATCGAGATAAGACAAATCACCAGTTTTATTATGTTTGACCTTTGAATAATCGCCAATTAGACCAAATTTATCGAGATTTGCAGCTGCTCGCTGCGTGGTTCTGCCCTGGTATAAGTTTTGATAAGCAGACATCATGGATGTACCGACACGAAACCCACCCATTTCCTGCACCAGTGGTTCCATTTTGTAGTAAAAGGCTTTGTTATCCATGCCCTTTGCAGCAATACCGCCGGTTTTAATGACATTTAACCATTCCTCTGCTTGTACACGTCCACCCGTGGCCGTGATGACTTGCTGAATGATATTGGCTTGCTCTGTGAATGATTCCTTGCTTTTTAAGCCGTTCCGCATTTCGATGACTTTGAGCATGTCCATGAATTTTTTTTCATTTTCGACACCGTGATCACCATACATGGCTTCATTCGCAAATTTCATCTTGGCCAACGTTGGTGCGACCCATTGTGCATGATGCACGTCGCCGAACGCAGTTACACCGTCACGCACTAACGTTAAATTATCAAGCGTACTGGTACCGAAAGTTTTCATCGCTCTGGCATATTGAATTGCTTCTTCAGTGGCTTGTTTTCCAAAACCCAATGATGCAATCCGATTCTCTTCGATGTCGACGCGCTTTGACTCATCGATCGGCTTGCGCATTGCATAAAGTGTACCTACGCCTGCACCAGCCATCATCATTCCCGTCATGCCTGCTGTACGTGCATTTTGGCTGTAACGTTGGTGTTGCTGCTGCACATTGTTTAAATTGCGGAGTGTTCGGCGCTGTCGTTCAAGCTCTGATGTTGCTTGATCTGTACGACGACGTAATTCAGATTGATGCTGAGATAAGTTACTGGTAGATAAACCGGATTGATTCATCTCTGTACGAAGTTGATGCAGCTGCTGTGTATTTTGCTGATGCGAATCTTTAAGCCGTTTTGCTGCTGCTTTGGCCTTTTCAAAATCACGTGTTAATTCTGCACTTGGATTGCTATTCATCTGCTGGCGCAAAGTTTTAATGCGATCCTGCATGTCTTTAAGTGCTTTCGCGCTTTCCTCAGTGGCTTTCTTTTGCTTTACATAGCCATCAATCTGTTTTTGCTGATCATTGAGTTTTTTGACCTCGTCACGGGTACTTTTTAGCGCATTAGAAGCAGCTTTACTGTTGCCGATCATCAGCTTGAGTACGGGACTCAAGCTGTCTTTTGATCCAAACAGGACTTCAAGTTTTAAGGGTTTCATTCGGCATCATTTCCATTTCGATCAATGGCTTGTTGATGCCATTGCATCAGTTGACTAAGTGACATATCGATGTAAGCCTGCGGTGGCCAGTGAAACACCACCGCAATATTAGCGATCGCATCGTCTACTTTTGGCGTAATACTTCCGCACGTACTGATTTCGGTTGCAAAAAAAGCATGATGACTCCACAAATTTGTGTAATGTCGGCTGGCTCAAGCTGATTGATTTGTGATTTTGTCAGCTCAGGTGTGCATACACGCGGTAATACCGTACAAACGGCTGTGACATCACCCTGCAATAAATCTGAAATTTTTATACCTTGCAAAGCTTGTACATTCGGTTTGCGAATTTCTAATGTATTAATTTCTAAATTACCCATCATGACTGGTTTTTCCAGATCGACTGTTTGAACGTCCATGTTGATGGCTGCTGTATTTTCAATTTGCTCTAATGTTTTCACGAGATAACTCCAAAAAATTTATAAAAAAACCTCTGCCCACGGGGTATGAACAGAGGGATGGAAACTTATAGGCCGATGTTTTGACGATGCTTTTCTTGAAGATCGACACCGTTCACGATTTCGATGCCACCAGGAATATCGATCTCAATGATTTTTTCACCATCGATAGTGAGTTTGTAGTAAGACCAAATGGTTTTAACTGTGGTTTCCGTGTCATCACCCGGTTTGTAGTTACCAAAATCAATCTCCTCATGGCGACCACGAACCACGACTTCGACTGCACTGGTTTCGCCAGTGTCGTCACGCTGAAATGAACCCGCAAAACGTAGACCGAATGCTGAAACGGATGCAGCACCCCATTGCTGTAAAATCAACTTATCGATGCCACCGAGTTTCCATGTCATCTCGTTGATATCATCAGCTAGACCGGCGTCCCACTTAATGTTGCCGTTCATGCCACCGCCACGCCAGTTTTCTAACTTGCGACCGAGCTTAGGTAAAGTCACTTCACCCGTTTGGCCAAGATATGAATTACCTTCGTTATAAAGGTTCATCAATTTTAATTTTTTTGGTAGAGCCATGATCTTGTCCTTATCCTGCGGTTACACGAGAAGCAAAGTCGACTAAGTAACGGTCTGTGATGCGCTGACGTAACACTAAGTTTTCAAGTGGTGGAACAGGCGCATAGTCATAGTCGATATAAAACTTGCCTGACTTGAGCACTTCTTTGGTATTGATGACTGGATCTAACCAGCATTCACCACCGAGTAAGTAATTACCCAGTGTCATTTCACGCATTTTTGCGTTAATGCCTTCGATAATGTCTCGCGCCAGTCCTGGTGTAAGATCTTTATCGACTGCCCACATATGGCCTTCAGCCATTGTGTCTGCAAGAATTTGCGCTGTACGTGTATAGCTTTCAAACGCGAACTGAGGATCATCAGAACAAGTGCGAGAACCCCAAAAACGGAACCCATCGCGCTGGATAAGCGTAGTGATGTCGTTTTGGTTGAGATAGCCTGCATCTGTGTCTGGATCTTGCAGTTGCCAATACACATCTTTTGAAATGCCAGTAACCCCATTGACTGCGACATTTGAAAGTGTTTTTTGCCAGCCTGTTTCGTTGTCAATTTTTGCACGTAGGCCAAGAGCACGGGCTGTGGCTTCAAACGTTGATGTGGCACTGGTGGCTGTGTCGAAGCCTAAAAAGTCTGGCCAGATGACCATCGCTTCACGTGCACCGAACGTCTGACGATAGGCTTGTGCTTCTTCTTTGGTTTGACAGCCATTTGCTGAAATGTAAGAAAAACCGCGAAGCTTTTGAGCCAATGCAATAAGTGCAACGGATACAGCCGATGTATCTAGACCAGGAATACCCAAAATACGGGGCTTCACGCCGAGCTGTGCTTCCGCTGCAAGCAAGGCTTTCATGCCTGTATATTTGCCGTTGACTGAACCACCAATGATTGCAGACGTCTGCTCTGCAGCATCGGTCTTTTGTTCTACACGAACCACGACAGTCGCGGGATTGGTTTGATCAGCAATCGCTTGAAGTGAACGCGCTAATGTGCCTTGATCACCGGCTTTGTCTAAAGCAGCTTGAACGTTGGTTAAAAGGACTGGTGTGTTAAGTGGAAATTTTTCTGCATCTGCATCTGATGCTGTACAGACCATACCGATAACAGAACTTGATACTGTACGAATGGGACGGGTTCCGTCATTGAGTTCTAAAACTCGGACTCCGTGATGATAATCTTGAGCCATAAAAATAGCCTGTAATCTGGTTAGTTTTCAGATCACAGGCTTACAAATTGTTTGATCATTTTCATTGAGTTGCAGTTGTTAAAAGTAAATTTACAACTTAACTGATTGCATCATTGAATTAAAAATTTCAAGTTATTGATGAAAACTCTGAAAGCGGATACCAGTACGTTGCATCACAAAAAAGATGCACAGTCGTCTTTGGTTTTAGAATCATATTCACGATGCCATCTTCAAATACGCCAATAAGTTTTACATTTTTTTGTGCTGATAGATTACGAATAAAAAGCGTTCTGTATGCATTCGAACTGGCACCAGGCAAATTGAGTAGCATAAGATCCGTTGATGGAGTAACGAGAACAACCACAGCTTCCTGATCGATTGTTTGTGCACTATTGAAGAATTTATACGAATACCTTAAACCTTCCCAAGCCCCAGCTTTATTGACTGCAGTTATAAATGTTCCATCAATCGTCGTATGAGCAAATGAATATTGGCCTGCACCGCGACTCAAGAAGCCGACATTCTGATCATGCGAAATAAAACCATAGGAGCCTCCAACAACGATATGGCCAACATTAACGGGATTGCTCACATATGTTCCAGTACTGCATGAGTCGTAAAGATATAATCCCGTCTGATATTTCCCGCGCGCCTGAAATGCTGCACTGACTTGATTTGTACCTCCACTCCAGACGTCATAGCCATATCCAGCACCATCACGTCCAGTATTATTGAATAAACCGAGTTCAAAACCTGCAAAACTTTTTGCATCAGCATCTGGGCCAAGTGTCACATTGGTATTTTGTCCCCAAATCTTAGTATTAGGTACAAACTTGACCTCTGAA
>NZ_JAKTID010000057.1:0-65558 GCF_027854795.1 Acinetobacter sp. AOR34_HL
TTGACGGATCGGTGGTGTTTGCCTGACCAAAAATAGCTAACTAAGTCCATATGTTGACTATATGGTTTATCTAAAACAGTATCATCAATACTGACTATAAGTTTGTTATTATCAATATGTTGAATTGATTCTTGATATAGGTCGTGAGGTGTGTAATCTTCACGCTCTAGAAAGCGATTTACACTATCATGCGAGATATTATAAGTCTCGGCAAGTTGTGTGCAGCTAATAGAGTTCGGTTCTGTCATGAGAAAGCCCATATAAATGGGTAGAGTACAAGTTGCTGTAGAAGCATGTTTAATTCGTCTGATCACAGATACTTTATAAAGTATTTTAGTACTTTTTTGAATCCGTCAATGCGTAAGTCCTAATAATTTAAAAAAATGAAAAAAAATTATAGCAAAAAAAATTGACCAAACTGACAGAGCAGATTGGTCAATATGACTGAATTAATTTGGTTTATGCAAATTGACGAATCATTTTGCGAACATTTGTCTTAGCTTCAATCACTGTCATGAAGGTATAAGCACCAATGAACTTACGGCTAATAAACATAAATTCTTTAGGAGGTACTGAGAAATAACGAGAAGCCATAGACTGAGCAGCTTGTTGCATTACACGACTATGTAATTGGCTTTTTTTCCAATCATAACGATCTTGTTCATCCATCACACCAGCAGGCATATCAGGATTGTTGCTTGGGTTACTAAAAGCTTCGGTCGCAATTAAAAACACATCCGCCATACCTGGTTTTACACTTTCAGGCATCGAATCAAAAAATTCATAACCTGTCATCGCTTTAACCATAGCAGTTTTGTCATGATCATATCCTGCATGGATAAGATTACGTGCGACAGAAAGTAGATTGTCATCAAATTGGCGAATTGCACCAAAGTCGAGCAATACAATCTTATCCTTTACATCATCACCATTGCCTAAGCGGACAAGGTAATTACCAAAATTAGGATCAGTTTGCATCTCACCCCATTCGAACAGCTCACGTACTGCAATTTCTAGTGAAGCTTCACCAAGTTGATTACGGCGCTCTTGAGGTAAAGAAAGCATAACAGGGCTGTTGATAGGTACTCCACGCTCAAATGTCATACACAGAACTTTGTCAGCACAGAACTCATCAACAATTTGTGGAACAATATAACGCGGGTCATCTTTCAAGCGTTCTGCGAAACGTCGAGTTGTCGCTGCCTCAATGTCATAATTCACTTCACGGTGCATCATTTCACGAACTTCATCAAACCACTGGTCGAACTCACGTGTTTGAGGAACCATTCGTGTGAGTTTCAGCATGTTTTTGAAAAGATTCATGTCAGAATCAATCGCTTCTGCAACACCAGGGTATTGAATCTTCAATACAACTTCTAAACCATCAGATTTACGAATTGCACGGTGAACTTGTGCCAATGATGCAGTACCGATTGGCTCATGATCAATCGTTAGATCATTGAGTTTCGAACCTAGTTGCTCATGTAGGTGCGCTTTGATTGCAGGCCATGCTAAAGCAACAGTTTGATTATTCAGCGTATTGAGTGCTTGAGTGATTTCTTCTGGTAAGAAATGTTCACCATATAAGGCCATCATTTGTCCAATTTTAACAATTGAACCTTTTAATTTTCCAATTTCAGAGACCAAATAATGGGCTTGATCAGCCATCGCTTTTTTACGTTTCTTCTCTTTTTCTTCCTCACTAGAAAACATAGAGGTAGCACTTGCAGTTGCCCAACGAGTTCCAGCAAGTAAAGAAGCTTTTGCAATAGATAAGCGACGATCCACAGACGAGGTTTTTAGATTCTTGAGCTTATCGTTCTGATCTGACATGAAAGAAAAATCCTATGCTGAAATCGGAGGGGGAGGAAAGCCGAGAGTTAAATTGTAGTGGATATTACAGCGTTTGAACGTATTAAAATAGTTCAATCGCTTGAATTATCAGTCTAAATTTGTGATTTAAGTCAACAATATCTAAATAGCCTAAGCAAATTGGAGATCGCTTAAGTCAGCTATTTATACATATGTACTAAATTTTAAACTGAATTTTAAGGGCTGATTTACGCATTAGAGCTGCTCGGTTTGTATGTATATGCTTAATCAACATACGTTTGACAATACTATGATGAAAACCTAAAGCATGAGCTTTCACGATAATAATACTGGGTAATGTGAAGAAAAAGTACTTGGTGTCGTCTAAAGTCGCATTCTCGAAAATACCTTCTTCAACCAAAGTATCACGGAGAAATTGCTTTTCAGCTTGAACGGTAGAAGAAGATTCATCATCCCAGTAGCTTTGACGCATCGCCATCAGATTATTATGTTTATAACTCATGAAGTTTTTGCGCCTTTCTCAATTGCATTCAGTCTTTATATAAGGTTTGAAAAATAATTATCAAGAACACTATTCAAAATAGCCTAAGCAAATTGAAAATATTTTTTTAAAAATGCTACACTTGTCAAACTTAAGAATCATCGAAATAACCCAGATATCAAATGACACCAGCTTGTAAGTTATTGGAAAAAAATAAAATAGCATTCTCGATTCATGAATATGAACATGATGCTAACGCGAAGAGTTTTGGTTTAGAAGCTGCTGAAAAACTCAATTTACGTGTAGAAGAAGTCTTCAAAACATTAATGGTCACAGATGAAAAAAACTATTTTATTGCGATCTTACCTGTAAACCATCAACTCAATTTAAAAAAAGTTGCAGCAGCGGTGGGATGTAAGAAATTACAAATGGCAAATCCTAAAGATGCTGAACGTTTGACTGGTTATTTAGTTGGTGGAATTAGTCCATTAGGGCAGAAGAAACGTCTAAAAACCGTCATTGATGCGACGGCGCAGACATTTAATAAAATATATGTCAGTGGTGGGAAAAGAGGGCTGGATATTGGTTTAGATCCTAATGATCTAGCAAAGTTATTAAATGCAACTTTCTCTGATCTATTGGATAGTTAGGGACTTTATCTGACACCTATAGCTTATGCTTTAATACTTTAATCTACTAAAACAATAAAATTTCAGATTTTCATTAGAATATATAATAATGAGAATTATTATCTTTTGTATCCATAATCTTCTATTTCTTTATTTTATCTATATTAATCAATGTCTTGAATAATAAACTGCTAGGAAAATATTGTAATTGCTATTATAAATGATAATTATTATCATTAGTTTAATCTTATATGCAGTCGTTGCTGTATTTGAGAAGTGTTTTGAGCTCAAACATTCGAAAAAAAACTAACTCTCTCTTTATAGAGGATACCGACAGATGCAATCACTTGCCAATCGGTTGGCGATACAACATTTCGTCAACGCATATACGCAAGAAACTGGCAAAGGTCACTTGCTTAATAAAACACAGCAAAGTCCGAAACAACAAGCGTTTAGCCAAGGTTTGACGTTGTTATCTATTCCGATTAATTCAATTCATGCTCAATGTGATTTCCCATTATCTTATGTCAGCCGTGTTGGTAGACATCGGTTAGCTAATCTTCCTCAAATCGTAATTTCAGGTCAGCCAAAATCATTCAGTCCAGTTGCAATCGTTGGGTTATTACTTGAAGAACTAGTTTCTGAATCATCTTTACCTTTGGATGCTGCTTCTTTACTAGAAAAGTGGATTCAAAGCCGTGATGCATTGCAACAGTTTTTAATACAACGTGAAGCTGATTTTGATGACTTGGTTAAAGCTGGTCAAAGCTTTATTGAAACTGAACAGGCACTGATTTTGGGGCATAGCATGCACCCAGCGCCGAAAAGTAGAACAGGTTTTGTGCATGAGGATTGGCTAAAGTTTTCACCTGAACACAAAGGTAAGACACAACTTCACTACTGGCTAGTGCACCAAGATTACATTGCGGAAGGTAGTGCGACTGATGAACCTATTTCAGCGCAATTAAAAACAGCATTACAGTGGTATTTATCTGAAAATGATCTCAATCTAGTTAAAACCCATAGCGAATATAAATTACTCCCATTGCATCCTTGGCAAGCTCGTTATTTACAGGGTAAAGCTTGGTTTGAACGATTGAAGCAAACAGGGCAATTGATTGATTTAGGTTTACGTGGCTGGCAATTCTCTCCAACAACATCCATTCGTACATTGGCAAGCTTCAACGCTCCGTGGATGGTGAAGCCATCTCTTTCTGTGATGATTACCAATTCTATTCGAGTGAATTTAGCCAAAGAATGTCATCGTGGTGAATTAACACATCGTCTGTGGCACAGTGAGTTTGGTCAGAATATTCTAAAAAAATGTCCAAGTCTAAAGGCAGTCAATGACCCAGCTTGGATCGCCTTGAAAATTGATGATGAAGTGATTAATGAAAGTATCTGCATTTTTAGAGATCAGCCTTTCCATCCTCAACAGCAAGTCACTTGTATAGCATCCTTGTGTCAGGATCATCCAAGCAAATCTTTAAATCGTTTTAACGCATTATTTGCCAAGATTTCAAAAGCTCATCCTGAGATGGATTTTTCAGAGATTACTTTAGATTGGTTTACTCGTTTCCTCGAAGTCAGTTTGCAACCCTTGATGTATGTATACCATCGTTTCGGAATGGCATTTGAATCACATCAGCAAAATGTGTTGTTGGAACTGGAAAATCATTTCCCAAAAACTTTATGGCTGCGTGATAACCAAGGTTTTTATTATATTGAAGAGTTTGCGACTGAAATTCTACAAGCGCTACCTGAACTGAAAGAAAAAGCCTTTGCGGTAGGTCCGAAAGATTTTGTTGATGAGCGTTTTAGTTATTATTTCTTCGGCAATACTTTGTTCGGGATTATTAATGCCATCGGTGCGACGGGCTATATCACTGAAGATGAATTGTTAGCGCATTTAACTGAATTTTTAGAAGAACAATTACAACAATATCCTGATAGCACCTTATTGCAAGGATTACTGTTCAATTCAACTCTGCCTTATAAGGGTAACTTGCTGACACGTTTGCATGAGTTAGACGAATTGATCGCGCCTGTCGAAAATCAGTCTGTTTACGTGCAACTGCCAAATCCACTGCGTATTTCACAGAAGGATGTCAGTTATGCTTGATTTTATTGGCATTGGTCTAGGACCTTTTAATTTAAGTCTTGCTAGTTTGCTACAAAACAAAAGCTCACTCGATTACGTGTTTTTTGAGCAAAAGGCGCAATTCGATTGGCATGCAGGTATGCAACTACCTAATACGGTATTGCAAGTACCGTTTATGGCTGATTTGGTCTCGATGGTTGATCCAACCAGTCCATTTAGCTTTTTGAATTATCTACGTCATCAGCAACGCTTATATAAGTTTTATTTTCTAGAGCAGCCACATATTCCGCGTTGTGAATACAACCATTATTGCCAATGGGTTGCAGAACAACTTGATTGTATCGAATACCAATCTCGTGTCTTGAGGATTGAACCCCAAACGATAGGTTTTAAAGTAGTCGTTGAATCAAATGGTGTTCAGCAAAGTTATGTATGCCGTCATTTAGTGATTGGAAGTGGTAATGTGCCATATTTGCCTGAATGTTTGGCAAAGATTCAGAAAGTCCGTCCGCAACAATGTCTGCATTCAGCACAGTATATGACGCATGCAGATACAGATTTACATGGCGATGTTGTTGTACTAGGTTCGGGGCAATCCGCAGCTGAAGTGTTTATCGACTTGTTTGACGAACAGCAAGATACCGACAATCATCAGTTTGATTTGCATTGGTTTACCCGTTCTCAAGGTTTCTTCCCAATGGAGTATGCGCCATTAGGTTTGGAACATTTTAGTCCAGATTATGCTCAACATTTTTATGATTTGACTGCGCAGCAGAAGGAACAGCAGTTAAAACAACAAGCCTTGTTATACAAGGGGATTAGTGCAAAAACCATTCGGGAAATTTATCAAAGGCTTTATCACCGTAGCATTGCAGGTCAAAGCATACAGACACATTTGCATAGTCAATGTGATTTAAAAGATGCGGAAGTATTGGATACACAAAAAATCCGACTGCATTTCGAACATCGTGCTACAGCTCAGTCTTTTCATCTCGACTGTGATTTTCTTGTAGCCGCAACGGGTTATTTCACACCTGATTTTGGTTTTATGCAGTTGCTCAAGCCATACATCGAGTTTGATCATAAACAGCGTTGGCAGATTACAGAAGACTATCGAGTTGTACACAGGTTGAATGGTCATATCTTTGTTCAAAATCAAGAAATGCATAGTCATGGTGTCGGCACGCCTGATTTAGGTCTTGGTGCTTATCGTGCAGCAACGATCATTAATCAACTGCTTGCTGAGCCTCTTTATGAATTACGCAATCGAGCGCAGACATTCCAACACTTTAATCTCTCTCAAAATCCAAAAATTTGTATGTCAGACGACAAAGCACAATCAAAAGAGTGCGTTTGTGAAAATTCTGCCAATAAAAACAATTCAATTTTCAAGAAAACAGAACAGAACGTGATGACGGCGCATCCTAATCGTCGTGGTGCTAATACACGGACACAAACTGCTTCTGTACATTCAACTTATGAGAAACTGATATGAACTTTGCAACTTTAAAAATTAATCAGCAGCAATGGCGTGCCGCAGGGCAACGTCTTATTGAAATGGCGATTGCAGAGTTTCTATATGAAGAAATTATTGAAGTTAAAGCATTGTCAGCAGGGCATTATCGCTTAGATTTAGGCAATCGTCAGTATGAATTTCAAGGACATCAATATCTACTCGGACATTGGAATATTCAGGAAGCTTCTGTACGTGATGTGACTCATAGTCAGGAAAATGATCAGCCTGCTTGGAACTTACATGAGTTTATTGTCGCAATGTCTGACAGTTCTAATGTAAAGCCATTTACCAAAGCATATTTGATCAAAGAAATGAACAATACTTGGCTGGCAGAAGCACATTTGTTCAATGAAACGCGTTTGCCAAGCACAGCGGTTTTGACTGAGCCTCATTACAAAGTTGAAGGCATGCTACGAGGTCATCCTTGGCTCATCATGAGTAAGGGGCGTATGGGTTTTGGTTATGATGATTATCTTAGCTCAGCGCCAGAACTTTCTCCTGAAGTTAAAGTGTTGTGGTTAGCTGTACATCGTGATTTAGCAGAGTATCGAAGCACTGAAGATTGGAGTGCATGTGGTTTATATCAACATGAATTTGATGCCAATGAACTACAGCAATTCATCAATATTCTCCAAGAAAAAAATCTAGACCCACAAAATTATTTTTTGATTCCCGTACATGCATGGCAATGGCACCAATGGCTCGTGCCAACTTATGCCAATGAAATTGTTGATCAGAAAATTATTGAACTGAATATCAGTCAAGATAGTTATGTGCCAATGCAGTCCATTCGCACATTATGCAATACATCAAATCTACAACGTCATTACATTAAACTGCCAGTCAGTATTTTTAATACTGCTGTTTATCGTGGATTACCCTCAAAACGTAATCTTGCCGCTCCAGCAGTGACCGCATGGTTAAAACAGATTCATCAACAAGATCAAGACTTACAAAATACAGGTGTGATTTTTTTGGGTGAGGTTGCAACTTTAACCATTCACCAGCCATGTTTTGACCGCATTGACGGCGCACCATATCAATTTAAAGAACTATTCGGTTGTTTGTGGCGTGAAAGTGTTGATCGCTATGTTGATTCATCACAACAAGTTCTCTCTCAAGCAGCTCTATTACATCGTGATATTTCTGGTCAATCGATCCTGAGCGTGCTGATCAAAGCATCAGGATTAAGTCCTTTAGCTTGGTTAGCTCAATTTGCTCAAGTGTGCATGAGTCCATTGTTACTTTGCTTGTATCGCTATGGTTTGGCATTTTCACCACACGGCGAAAACACGATGTTGGTACATGAAAATGGTGTGCCGAAAGCCATGGTATTAAAAGACTTCATTGACGACATTAATTTAGTGGATGAGGATTTTCCTGAGTTAACCCAGTTACCATCTGAAGCAGACTTATTACTCCGTCACGAAGCGACCGATCTAAGCCATTTTATCTTCACTGGTCTGTTCATGGTGCATTACCGTTATATCTGTAATGTGTTCTTGCAAGACTATCCTGAATATTCTGAGCTTGATTTTTGGCAGACCATTTCCAACACGATTGTTGAGTTTAACCAAAAACATCCAGAACTGGCTGAACGTGCTGATAAATTCGCCATGCTGCGCCCAAGTTACACCAAAATTTGTTTAAACCGTGTACGTCTATTTACCACAAGTTATAACGATGAAGCAGAACGTCCTGTTCCTGTCTTCCTTGATCCTATTGCAAATCCAGTTAGCCCAGAAACATTGAAAACATGGGCAGAACAACCTCGCCAAGCAAAAGCGGGCTAATTTTATTCGTCATTTTATAGGTTCGATATGAAAACAATCTCTCAGCAATTACCAGATTATTTTGAATACTTTGAAGATGGTACACAGTACTACTTACGCCAAGTGCAATATCCTCAGGATATTCCTTTATTACATCAATGGATGCATGAGCCACATGTAATTCCTCAGTGGCAGTTAAATAAATCGGAACTAGAGTTACAAGTTTACTTCGACAAAATGTTAGCAGATGACCATCACCGCTTATTAATCGTCGGAATTGATGGCAAAGATGTGGGCTATACCGAAATTTATGAAGGTAAACGAGATCGTTTAGGCCGTTATTACGATGGTGATGACAATGATCTCGGTTGGCATCTCCTGTTTGGTGACAAATCTGTGTTTGGCAAAGGCTTCTTGCGACCAACCATTCGGTTACTCAGTTTTTACATTTTTGAACATTCGAAAGCTAAAAAAATTGTGGGTGAGCCAGATCATACCGTTAAACCATATGCAGCAGTAGTGGCAGAGCTTTGTTATGAAAGCCAACGTTTAATACCGATGCCTGAAAAAACAGCGATGTTGTACTACTGCTTCAGAGAAACTTTCTATAACAAGTTTGGGGATTATTACCAAACATCACAACAACAGCTAGCAGATCAGCCAGCCAAACTCCTGAGTGTTACATGAGCTTATATATCAATGAAATGCATATCTTAGACATGCGCTTTGCGGCGAATGTCTCTGTTGCAGAATTTGAACAATGGTTAGCACGGATTCAGCACTATTTCGAAAATAAGCAAAATTTCGTGTTGATCATGCAAACCGATGTAAATACTGAATTTCCTGAAGAATATAGAGCAATCCAAGGCAAATGGTATAAGCAATATAAACAAGATTTTTACCAATATTGCTTGGGTTTTGCTCGTATTGCTCAAGATGAAGAAGATCGTATTCGATTGGATACACCAGCTCTGCACAAAGCTTGGCATGTTCCATATTTTGTAAGCGTAGATAAAGCTGAAGTCACACAATGGGCTTTGCAGAGGTATTTATGAATCAAAATTCATTAAATATTCAGAAAGTCTCAGCCTTGAGCCTGAGTGTCGTGGTGGTTTTATATCTCGCACATGCCTTACCACTGTATTTTTATAATGTGGCCTTACCTGCGATTCTGCGTCATCAAGGCGTAGATTTACGTTGGATTGGCATGTTGTCGCTGCTCTATATTCCTTGGGCATTCAAGTTTTTTTGGGCACCACTAATTGATCGTTTTTATTTCAAAAAACTCGGTAAACGTAAAACTTGGCTTTTGTTTACGCAAATAGCTTTGGTGTTGGGGGTCGTTGCTTTGGCACTTACCCAATTCGATTACGGTCTTGGTGTATTTGTTATTGTCGGTTTATGGATTTCAACTTTTGCTGCAACTCAAGATATTGCCATTGATGGTTATACCGTTGAAACTTTTACTGAGTCTGAATACCGTCTTGGCAGTATGGCGCAAAGTATGGGGGTTGCGCTAGGTAGTATGGTTGGTGGAGCAGCAACTTTATGGCTGTATGAGCTTTATGGTTGGCAAACTGCACTGATTTCCTTAGCCGCTATGACAGCATTGACGATGTTGGCTATTTTCCAGATTAAAGAAAAATCAAATGTAGAGAAAATCTCAAAACAGCCGCCAAGTCTGATCCGTGCATTTAAACGTCCAGAAATGTTATGGGCATTAGCCTTGATTGTATGTTATCGAATTGTCGAAGCACCAGCTATGGCGATGCTGAATCCGATGCTGATTGATCAGAAATGGTCGTTGTCACAAATCGGCGTGCTGATGTCTGTAATAGGTGCAGGGATTGGATTATTAGCCGCTGTTTCAGCTGCATTTTTATTAAAAAAAATAGCCGCAACACAATTGCTGATCTGGGCTGGTTGGGCACGCAGTTTGGTTTACGCCTTGTTGGGTGTTGCAGTTTTACTCAGTTGGTTGAATCAATGGCATTTACTTCTTGGTGGCTTTGTCATTGTCATTCTTGCCATCCGCTATATCGCAATGACAGCCTTATATGCACATTTCATGCAGACCAGCTCCAAAGAACAAGCTGGTACTGATTTTACGATTTTAGTTTGCTTCGAACTATTGGTTTATTTCATTGGCGGTGCAGTCTCAGGTTTCTTAGCCAAAGCATTTGGTTATGGAAACTTCTATCTCATTCTCGCAGTTTCATCTGTTTTAAGCGTGTTGCTTAGTCAACTGCTTATTCGCAAAGCAAAACAAACGCAACAACTCATCTAGGGGTCATTTATGAAAGTTCGTTCACTTTCGACATCATTAACACTGCTCAGCTTGGCGATCAGTACGCAACTTTATGCTCAAAATGTCGAGCAGACTTCAACCGTAAATCAAAGTGCAACGGTTGAGGCTGAGAAGCCAACTCAACTGGCACCAATTGTTATGACAGCAACTCGCTCAGCTCAAAGTATCGCTGAGATTGCGGGAACTGTTTACAGTATTAGCCAAGAAGACATTGCAAAACAAGCTGCTGCTGGTAAAAGTACCGCCGATATTTTAGGACTGTTGGTTCCATCTTTAACACCAAGTTCAGGTACGACCAGTAACTATGGGATGACCATGCGTGGTCGTACAGTGCAATATATGATTGATGGTGTTCCGCAAACGGGATCACGCGATAGTTCACGCCAATTAAATAGCATTAGCCCAGACATGATCGAACGTGTTGAAGTCGTGTCAGGTGCAAGTAGTATTTATGGTGCAGGTGCTACAGGTGGTATCATCAATATCATCACCAAAAGAGGTTCGGGTGATGGTGTAAATTTTGAAACCAAACTCGGCGTTACTTCTGGTGATAATTTCAAAAGTGATGCTTTAGCTTATGAAGCGTTTCAGTCTGCATCATTTAACCAAGGGGATTGGAGTGGTTTCTTAGGTGCTAGCTATACACAACGCGGTGAAATTCAAGATAGTCGCGGTGATCGTGTAGGTCCAGAAGTTGCACAAACAGATCGTCAAGATACTGAAACTGTAGATGTGAATGGTCGTTTAAGCTGGCAGTTGGCAGATAAGCAAAAATTAAGTATCGGTGCGCAATACTATAATGATGAGCAGGACAGTGAATATGGCGCTGATTATGGTCCAGGCTTATCTGTTTTACTTCGAGGCGCAAAACCTAGTCAAAAAGCGGTGAAAGGTTTAGAGCTTGATACTCAACCACGTACTAAGCGTAGTGCAGTAAATGCACAATATGAAAATCAGGATTTTCTTGGTCAGACTTTAAATGCAGAGGCCTATTTTCGTACTGAAAAAGGGCGATTCTTCCCAAGTGCAAATGCTTTAGCACATGCATCCATTCCAGGTGGAAGAACATTTATTGTTACCCAATCAGAAACAGATATTGATGTTTTTGGTGCTCGTTTAGCACTTCAAAGTAAGCTCAATCTGGCAGAACGTGCATTAAATCTAACTTATGGTGTGGATTACGATAAGGAAAATGGCAAACAAACAGCACAACTTTATGATCTAAATACTTTTATGAGTAGTAATGGTCTTAAGTTTAAGCCTTTAAATAATTATGCTTTTGGTCCTGAGGTAGATACTGAAAAGCTTGGTTTCTTCTTACAAAGTCAATTTGAAGCAACTGATCGCTTAAATCTACAAGCAGGTATTCGTCATGAGCGCATCGATAGTGATGTTAAAGACTCAGTTCCATATTCTGAAGCAATGGTTGCCGATTTCGTTCCAACATACCAAGCTAAAACCTTAAAAGGTGGTTCAGTTAAGCATGATGCAACACTTTTCAATGTGGGCGCACTTTATCATTTAACTGATGCACAACAGGTGTTCGCAAATTTCTCGCAAGGTGCAAATTTACCTGATGTACAACGTATGCTAAGAGATGTCCCTGCAAACTTTGTCGTAAGTAACCAAACAATTGATCCAATCAAAGTAAATAGTTTTGAGCTGGGCTGGCGTCTACAAGATGATGCGTTAAGCACAGGGATCACTGCGTTTTATAACAAATCTGATAAATCATTGAAATTTGGTCCTCCAAGTTTTGCAATTGAAGTTATTGATACAGATGAACGTGTGTATGGTGTTGAAGGTAATATCAAATATACCGTTTCAGATGATTGGAATGTAGGTGGGACTTTAGCTTATACACGTGGTCAGTTCAAAAACTCAAATGGTAAATGGCAAGAGTTAGATGCAATTCGTGTAGCACCTTTGAAAGCAACGGTTTATTCAGACTGGCAATTCAATGATGGTTTAGGTTTACGAGTACAAGCTTTGGCTATTGATGGTACGGATGAAGCACGTAAAGATGCGATTGCGAATGGTAGTACTCGTCCACCAGCAGAAATCAAAGGTTTTGCAGTGATGGATGTGATTGCCAATGCAAAATCAGGTCCAGGAACTTTAGGTTTTGGTGTATATAACGTGTGGAATACGGACTATAAGTCTGTTTATAGCCAAGCAGTTTCAACGGTTTACGGCGATATTTCGAGCTTGGCTGCTCAAGGTCGTACCTATGGTTTGAGCTATACTCTCAAGTACTAATCTTATCCAAAAGGCATCTTTTAGATGCCTTTTCTTTTGATGAATTCCATGATGAACAATCATTTAAAATTTTTAGCTTTGGCTGCGTTAATCAATGGAACGTGTTTTTCCATGATTCTTCCTTTACTGGCACCTTTGACTCGACAGCTACATTTATCCGAATTCCAAGGTGGAGTGATCGTTTCAGCAGGAGCGATCTGTATGGCTATCGCGTCAATATGGGTTGCTAAGAATAAAAGTAATCAATCTCCAGAAAATCTAGTGAATTATGGCTTTATGGGAATGACCATAACATGGGCGCTTTTTACTTTAATACTGGCTTTAGGTTTAGAGGCATTTTTGCCTTCAGTGTTGATTTTCATTTTGTTGGTTTTAAGTCGTGCTTCGACTGGCATTTTTATGGCAATGCCACAAATCGGTCTACAAAGTTATGTCATGACAGAATCAGCTGAAACAACGACTCGTAGCAAGAATATGGCATTGTTTGGTGCGATGAACAGCTTTGGTATGATTGTCGGACCTTTGGCGACTTCGTTGTTATTGTATGGTGGACTATTATTTCCAATGTGGTTCGCGGTTGCTTTACTGGCATTAGTCAGTTTGGCACTCAGTATGTTTTTTAAGAAAAAGAGTGATATACGGTCAGATGCAGATAAGACATCAGAACAAAGTTCAAATACAGTTTTGAATCAGCAAAATATTATCAAGCAAAGTTTAATTTGGTTGGCTTTAGGTTTTTCTACTTATGTTGCAATCGTGACATTAAACATGACTGCTGGATTTTATATCCAAGATAAATTCTTTCTGAGTAGTCAGCAAAGCGCAGTCTATTTCTCTCAATGTATGGTTGTTGTTGGTATCTGTCTGGTGGTGACACAGTTGCTGATCGTAAAAGTGATTAAGCTGCAACTACATAGTCTTGTATTAATCGGCATTTTGACCATGTGCTTTGGGTTGCTACTATCTCTTTATGCACAAAGTATTGTGGTATTTCAAGCCAGTTATATTTTCTATGGTATTTCAGTCGCTTGCTTATTACCTGCATTTACAACAGGGGCAGCACAAGCAGTTACACAAGATTCACAAGTTAAAATGGCAGGATATTGCACTGCAACTCAAGCTTTTGGCTTGATTTTTGGTCCTCTAGTTAGCACTTATTTATATCAATTTGATCAAAATCTACCTTTCTATTTTTTATTCGCTTTAATGATATTGGTTGGGATATGTATAGGGTGGGTTTTAGTCAAAAAGGGAGAAGAAGTGAGTTCTTTTGTCGAAGATTAAACGCTTAGTGTGATTAAAAATCATTCATATATTCTTTTAAAAAGCAAGGAAACTTACATAACTACATCTTAGGACGTAAACATAGATGGTTGTTTGGTTGTTTATTAATCAAATTTATTTCATTTATTTAACGGTCGAAATTTAAGCTCATTTCTGAGTTAGCCTATTAGAAGTAAAACAATATAAGAGGAGTAAAGATGTTGATTTTTCATGATTTTCCTGTTCAAGGGGCACTTTTTGATATGGATGGAACATTGTTTGATACAGAGCGATTACGCTTCGAAACATTGAAACAAGCATCAGAAGAGCTTATTGGACAGGAATTTTCAGATGAATATTTAATGCAGTGCTTAGGTCTGAGCGCAAAAACTGCGGAGCAACTTGCAAAGAAATTTTATGGAGAAGATGTTCCATATCAAGCAATTAGAAAACGTGCTGATGAGCTTGAGTTGGAATCCGTGCGTCACAATGGTGTTCCAATCAAAAAAGGTTTAATTCAAGTTTTAGAGCGCTTACGCAAATCAGGTTTAAGAATGGCAGTTGCGACATCTAGTCGACGTGCGATAGCAGAAGAATACTTAATTAATGCCAACGTTTATAAATTTTTTGATCTGTTAGTGTGTGGGGATGAAGTTGAAAAGGGAAAACCTCATCCAGAAATCTTTATTACCGCTGCGCAAAAACTAAATTTACAACCAAGTCAGTGTTTGATGTTTGAAGATTCAGAAAATGGAATCTGTTCAGCTCATGATGCGGGCGGCATTACAATTTTATTTAAAGATATTAAAGAACCAAATGATCGAATGTTAGCGAAAGCAAATTTTTATTATCAGGATCTGTATGAATATTTAAATGCTTTAGATCAGTACATTCCTGAAATGGATATGCCACAACTACAAGAACCATTTCCGCAAAGTTTGAATCAATTAACCGTTGGGATTCATGGTTTTGGTGCAATTGGCGGTGGGTATATTGCTCAAATCCTTTCGCATTGGGATGGATATACGCGTCCAAAACGTATTTTGGCTTCCACTCGAAATAAATTGTATTTGAAATCAGTGAACAGTTTTGGTAGCTACAGTATTCGATATGGGCAATCATCTTTTGATGAACGAATTGATAACTTGACCGTTATTGATGCTGATAATGACAAACAGATGCTTGAAATGTACGCGCAATCTAGTCTTATAGCGTTATGTTTGCCTGAGCATGCGATAGCATCTGAATCAAAAATAATTGCCAAAGGTTTATTGGCTCGTTTCATGTCACAAGATTTGAATAATCATGAACCAATCACTTTCCTAATTATTTTAAACAAGGTCTGTGCAAAATATTTGGTGCTCAAACATATTCGTGAAGCTTTGCTTGAGATCACGGATGAAGATGTTGCTGAGCATATTCTAAGTGAGCATTATTTCTGTGATACGGTGGTCAATCGTATGGTCTCAAAATTGAGTGATCAGGCTTTGTATCGCCAACTCAATATTAAGCATCGTTTATTTAAACAGTATCAAGCTGATTTAAATGAAGAAACGATTGAGTTATCAGATGAAACTGCATTAACTGAAAAACAGGAACGTCAGCTCAGCCAATCATTAGTGGAAATGCGCGAACAGTTCCAAGCGGGGCAGTTTTTACAAAATATGGATTTAATTTTATTCCATAGCGAAACAGATATGCCGATCTATGTTGAAAATCGAAGTCCGCTATTAAATAAAATGCGTCAAATGATCTTGGTTGATCAAATCTCAGATATTCAAATCATTAAAAATCGTCTTTGGAATGGCTGTCATGCCATGATCGCTTGGCAGGCGAGTCTTATTGATCATGAAATGATTGGAATTGCTTTAGCTGATCAGAAGATCAAGAAATTTGCTGAGCAATTGGTGGGTGAAGTGAAATCAGGATTGGTAAATCTTGTTCCGAATCAAGCTAAACAACTTGATCGTATGGCTGAAAGTTTCATGAACTCATGCCGTTCTGCTTATAAAGATCCATGTGAGCGTGTTGCTCGTGATCCATTGAGAAAATTGGGTTACAACGAACGCGTACTCGGCAGTATTGAAAATCATATCGTGCAACAATTGCCATATAAGTACTTATTACAAGGTGCTGTTTCGGGTTATGTGTATGCGGTTAAGCTTTTAGAAATTCCTGTTGATGAAGTGATTACGCATTTACAAAACGCTATTGAGCAAATGGATATTACTGAGCATGAAAAGAAAGATTTGTTTGAGTTGATTTATACATCAATCTCAGCTGAATTAAAGATTTCAGAGCTAGGGCAATCTTTTCGTGTTAAAAATGCCGAGTTTGAAACAGCTTAAATGATTTTTAAAATTATTTAATCTTGCCAGTAAATTATGTTTGAATAACACAACTGTCAGAGCGTTATTGTCGTTGTGTTATTACAAACATCTATTCAACTCGTAAAAACTGAAATTCGCGACTATCCAGAATGGCATCATGGTCGTACAGATTATGCTTTGTGGTATATCGAAATTGATCAACCAGAGTTAGTTGAATATTTAGATGCGATCAAAACACATTTCTCAGATTTCCTTATTAGGTCGAATCAACGTCAGTATCACATTACGTTATTCGTGTGCGGTTTTCTAAATACCCATCTTTCTCCATACAATGATGATTTTTCACATGAACAATTCTTACAACATCTAAAATCTATCAATCAATTACAACTTGAACCCTTTGAATTAGAACTCACAACGATCGATAGTTTTAGTAGTGCTTTATTTATTCAAATCATCGATCGAGAAAAAATTTTAGAAAAAATCCGTTCTCAGCTTGCACTTGTCTCGAATGAAATAGCGGCACTGCAATATTGTCCACATATTACGATTGGACTTTATAGCGATGCGTGGAGTAGTGATCTTGTTTTAGAGAGAATAAAAAGCTTTGAAGCCAAAAGGATTAAAATTCAAGTGAATCAATTAACTTTCGGTTATTATAAGGCTCAGATTTTACAAGGATTACTGTATCCTTATCATCAAATGGTATTAGGTTAATATGTTGCAATTAATTTTGGGTGGTGCACGTTCGGGTAAGAGCCGATTGGCTGAAAATATAGCTCAGCAGCGTGGAATCCCTGTGATTTATGTCGCCACGGCGCAAGCTTTAGATGATGAAATGCAGCAAAGAATTCAACATCATCAACAACAAAGACCTAAGCAATGGCAACTTTGTGAAGAGCCTATTTTTCTGGCAGATCAATTATTAAAACTAGATCAAGAACATCAAATCATTTTGGTTGATTGCCTTACCTTATGGTTGACCAATCTATTGTTAGCTGAAGATCAAGATTTGCAGCAGCAACAGACAGAAAAGTTATTAGAAATATTACCCAAACTTAAATCTGAAATTATTTTAGTCAGTAATGAAACTGGGCTAGGTGTCGTGCCGATGGGTGAAATTAGCCGTCGATTTGTGGATGAAGCTGGTCGATTGCACCAAGCATTAGGGCAGCTTGCTCATAAAGTGATGTTTTGTGTTGCAGGCTTTCCAATGATTTTAAAAGATGAGAATTAACATGACTGAACAAAATGCTTGGTACACAGAATCGGCACAACAAATTGATTTGGAAGCAAAACATCTAGCCGAACAACGACAACAACAACTCACTAAACCAACAGGGGCTTTAGGAGAGTTAGAACAGCTTGCGATTCAGTTAGCAAGTTTACAGGGTACAGTTCATCCCCAAATTCAAAAACCTTGGATCACGATTTTCGCAGGTGACCATGGTGTAGTTGAAGAAAATATCTCAGCTTATCCTCAAGCCGTGACACGTCAAATGCTTCAAAATTTCGCGTCTGGCGGTGCAGCAATTAGTGTTATTGCAAGACATCATCAGGCACGGTTACAAGTGATTGACTGTGGAACGGTAGGCGATCCCTATGATTATGTCGGTGTAGAGCGACATTGTATTCGTGCAGGAACAGCCAATTTTGCTCAACATGTTGCAATGACTGAACAAGAATGTTTTGCTGCATTAGCATTAGGTAAAACTAGTGTGGAGCTAGCTCAGTCAGAACAGGCTGATATTTTTATCGCTGGTGAAATGGGGATTGGCAATACTTGTTCCGCTTCAGCTATCGCATGTTTGTTGTTGAATGAAGATGCAGCACAACTGACAGGTGTCGGAACAGGAATTAATAATCAACAATTACAACATAAAATTGTAGTCATCAATCAGGCAATTGAACTCCACCAATCTAGTGTTAAGAATGATGCTTTGAAAATTCTAGCTGCCGTGGGTGGTTTAGAGATTGCTGCCATGACAGGAGCATATTTACGTTGTGCTCAAATTGGTTTGCCTATTGTGGTGGATGGTTTTATTAGTTCCGTTGCAGCATTATGTGCTGTTCGCATACAGCCAAGTTGTCGTGACTGGATGCTATTTGGACATCAATCAGCAGAATATGGTCATGTTCGTATTCTTAAAGAATTAAAAGCGCAGCCAATTCTAAAAATGAATCTAAGATTGGGTGAAGGAAGTGGTGCAGGCGCAGCATTGTCAGTGCTGCAATTGGCATGTGTTTTACATAATCAAATGGCAACCTTTGCCGAAGCTGCAGTAACAGGAGATAAAGTTGCGCCTTGATCTACTGCGACATGGTGAAACAACTTTAAGCCATACTTTACGTGGGCATACTGATGATGAACTAACAGAAAATGGTTGGTTGCAGATGCAATCAACCATACAGCAATATGTCGCTGGAGGTACTAATTGGGATGTTATTTTTAGTTCACCTTTACAGCGTTGTCATGCCTTTGCAATCAATTTAGCAGAGCGACTCGAAACACCTCTGCAATTAAATATGCATATCAAAGAAATGTATTTTGGTGATTGGGAAGGTATTTCGACTCAAAGCATTTATGAAAATGAGCCCGAGTTATTGGCAAATTTTTGGCAATTTCCAACAAAATATCATGCACCAAATGGTGAGTCTTTAGAACAATTTTTACAGCGTGTTCAAGTTGGCTTTGATGAAATCCACACTCAAATGAAAATACATCAATGGAATAGAGCATTAGTTGTTACGCATGGTGGTGTGATTAAATTACTCACTTGTTTAGCACGACATAAACATCTCAATGATTTATTAAAAAAGTCTGCTGAGCTTGGGCAACTGTATTCAGTAAAAATGTATAAAAACGATAGTCTCAGTTTTGAGGAAATCAAAGAATGACACCATTTTGGATCGCTTTGCAATTCTTGACTGTTTTACCCATCGAACTAAAACAGATACCAACTGCAAAGCAAAATGGTCAATCTGTACTTTTTTATCCACTTGTAGGCTTGCTAATAGGATTAACCCTATTTGGACTTTCAATTCTTCTCGTAAAACTACCGATTATTCTTGCTGCAACCATTATTTTAGTGATTTGGATTTGGCTTACGGGTGGACTTCATTTAGATGGTCTAGCGGATACAGCAGATGCTTGGGTAGGTGGTTTTGGTGATCGGGAACGGACCTTAAAAATCATGAAAGACCCAAGTTGTGGTCCTATTGGTGTTCTAAGTTTAGTTATTGTTTGCTTACTTAAATTTTCCGCTTTATATGTCTTGCTTCAACAACAGCTCTCTGCTTTTTTAATCTTAATTCCCATGCTGGGTCGCATTGTTCCTTTATTTTTATTTCTCACAACACGATATGTTCGAGAAAATGGATTAGGGCGTTCAATGACTGATTCTATTCCTAAAACTGTAGGATGGATGGTCTTTGTCATTACATTGGCATTGCTTTGTGCATTTAAATTAATTGGATTAGTTGCTTTATTCAGCTTTTTCTTAATATTAGTTTACTTAAGAATTTTGTTTATTAAGCGAATCGGTGGTATCACGGGCGATACTGTGGGTGCGACAATTGAGTTAAGTGAGACGGGTTTAATATTAACTTTTGTGATTGCTTTCTTTTATATCTAAGTGAATTTTTATAGGATTGATCCTTCTCAGAAAAGAAGGATCAATTCCGTTTTAACGTTTTCGAATTGCCAATACACTTCCCAAGATAACTAATACTGTAATCAGTCCCGCAATTGTTGCCAACAGAATGTTTCTAAGCGTTTTATCGATCGGTAACCATGTCCACTTATGCAAATATGCAAAACTAAAGCCCTCTATAGCATCTTGCTGATTTACTTGCGCTGCAATGACACCACTACTTGGCTCTATATAAAGTCTAAGCTGGTCATTTAAGTTTGTTTCAACCTTAATCACAGGTAAACGTTTATTGATAAAACCATATTCACCGCCAAAACGAGTTACCCACGAACTTTGAGTAAAATGCTCTAAAGGGAAGTTTAAATAATACGCTGCCAAATATTTGCTCTGCTCAAGAGGATTCAATTTTCTAGCATGTTTTGCATCAATTAACTCAATCGCTGGTGCAGCATTTTTTGCATGATGATGATGATCATGTTCTTTCGCTGTGGTCATGCTCCCTTGTAACTGAGGTTTTCCAGTCAATTGAATCATCCAGCCTGCATGAGCTTGATTCTGATCAAAAGCGATCGGTACAAGATTGAGTCGCTGAATTGGGCGTTGAACTGCCAATTGCCATGCTTAAGGGTTTAAATCTTGCGTATGGAAGATGGGCTGAATATTTACAAGTTCAGGTTTTTTATGCCAAACATGATAAAAACCACTAAACACCCATAACAAGATAAAAACACTTAAACTGATGCCCAGATAACGATGAAAAAATCGAATAGGCTTTTTACCTAAACGATGATTTTTACGGATGATTTTTACGATTGTGAATTTTGAAGAACAACCCGATTCCTATTAAGGTCAAAGCAAGAATGCCAATTAAAGCAATTTGCATCAAGAAACTTTGTCCTGTCCCCGGTTGATCTCCCCAAGTCCATTTTGCTCAACCAAGTGACGAACAATCGATGGCTTTTGTAGGGTAATAAAAGGATTGGAAAACAATTGTTGCCACGAAATACGTGCTTTATCTGCTAAGGGATGATTTTTAGGAAGCAAGGCGAGAAAGTCTTCATCAAACAAAGGCACAAACTCTAAGCCTTCGGTCAGTTCTGGTTCAAAACAAATGCCTAACTCAAAGATACCATCTTGAACTTTTTCGATAATGGTTTCATTTGGAATATCATGAATCGAAAAATTAAGGTTTGGATGCTCAGATAAAAAAGAATGAATCACATCAGGCAAGATCGCATGGGTAAAAAAGGGCATTGAGGCGATACTGAGTGTGCCGCGATTTAATTTAAAGCGTTGTTTAACGTCATTTTCCATTTCATCCCAATTTGCCAATAGTTTTTTTGCGTAGGGAATGAGAGATTTGCCTTCTTGAGTCAGTTCAACACGACGTGTATTTCGATTAAACAACTTACCGCCGAGTTCATTTTCTAAACTTTTTATACTTAGACTTAAAGCAGATTGACTTAAGTGCAGTTCCAGCGAAGCATTGGCATAATTTAAAGTACGCGCAAGTGCTAAAAATGCCTTTAGCTGCTTAAGAGTCATCGCTTTTCCTAAGTAAATTATTGAATAGATCTAATTTATCGTAAAAATAAGCTGAATGTTATTTTAGAAATTAATTTTGAAAGAAAAGTTGATCTATACAGCAAATAAAAACTCCCACAATCAGAAATTATGGGAGTTAAGATTCAAATTAGAGAATACGAAATTTCTCTAAAACTTATACTTTTAGTTTTTTAAGTCCACGGCTCACACCATTTTGTAATGCCAATTTGATAATTGGCCCAATAAAAGGCACACGACCCTTAAAGCTAATCGTATAGTCCAAACGACTACGATTATTTCCCAAATCAGTAAACTTCATTACGCCGCGATGCGCTTTAATTGGTGCAATACCACTAGTAATCGCGTATTCAATCAATTCATTTTCTCTATAGACTAAATTTGTTTCAACAAATGAAGGTGTGAGTGGTATAGATAACTTACGCGCTGAACCAACCCCATTACGTGCATCTTGACCATCACTCAAACGAGTCACTTTTGCTGGAGCGAAGAGCTTATTCAAATTTTCATGTTCGCTGAGGATCGCAAATACCTTTTCGACAGGGGCATTGAATTCTTGAGTGATGTTGATTTGTTGCATTTTTAGCATAGCAATTCCTTTCTTTTTTAATTTGACATGATGAATTGTCATTTTCAAATACTAACACGGTTTGGCTGAACTGGTCATTTTGTTTGTCGGATTATCGGAGTAGCTAAAAATTCAGATATATGTAAGCAAAGGCGCTTGTTCAAGCATCAAAAATTGTGAATACTCAGCCTCGAAAATTCAGGTTATACCATTATCTTTTTTGGGGTTAGGCAACTACTGTGAAAACTTATCCATTTTCATTTTCTCGTTTACAAAAAGCGCTTCTAACCGTTGGTTCATTTTCGTGTATGGGACTAAGCTCAGTCGTCGCAAATGCAGAAGATGAAAACACTGTTTCGCAACTTCCAACTATCACTTTAGCAGCACAATCCATTCAAAGTGTGTACTACCAACCTCAAATCAATTTATCAGGTTTTAATCAACAAACCGTTGCTAAAATTCCTGCTTCAGTGAGCACGATTACTGCCGAACGCATTGCTGATCAGCATGCAAAAACACTGGCTGACGTTGTGAAAAATGATGCTTCTGTAGGGGATGGTTATGCGCCTATTGGCTATTACTCAAACTTTATTATGCGTGGTTTCGCGCTCAATCTAGGTTCAAGTTATCTACTCAATGGCAACTTACTTAGAGGCGAGCAAAATGTTGCGTTAGAAAATAAAGAGCAAGTCGAGATCTTAAAGGGTATCAGCGCAATCCAAAGTGGTATGTCTACGCCAGGTGGAATAGTTAACTACGTGACTAAACGTCCAAAGGATATTCGTTCAGTTACCTTAGAAACAGATAGTCAGGGTGGTTATCGTATCGCAACAGATATAGGCGATATCGTGGGTGAAAATCAACAATTTGGCTATCGAATCAATTTAGCTCACGAAGAGATTCATCCGTATGTAGAGCATACAAATGGGAAGCGACTTTTTGGTTCAGTTGCTTTGGACTGGAAGATTTCTGATGATTCAAAACTTGAGTTTGATATTGAATCACAACGCCAACGTCAGCGCTCGGTACCAGGCTATCAATTATTAGATGGAAAAATTGTACCGACTAATGTGGAATGGGATCGTTTACTGGGTTATCAAAGTTGGAGTAAACCCGTTACTAATGAAAGTCTGAATACGAGTTTAAAATATACGCATCGTCTCAATGATGATTGGACAGCAAGCTTATCCGCTTCGCAAAGCCGTGTAGTCGTTGATGACTATTCAGCATTCCCGTGGGGTTGTTATAGTGAGATTTGTGAATTTACAGGTTTAGGCAATACCTTTGATCAAAAAGGTAACTACGATATTTATGATTTCCGTAGTCCAGATGATAGTTATTTAACAAATCAATTTAAAACAGGATTAAACGGCAAGTTCGCAACAGGGACATGGCAGCATAGCTTAAATGTCGAGTTATCTCATACCTATAAACGACGTGCTCAATATGATGCAATCAATCAACTCGTTGGTACGGGCAACATCTATAACAATACTGTGGACTATAAGCCTACAGATGTAGCTCTAGGCAATCGCTATAAGTCCCTTGATAGTCAGCAAACCGCATTAAATCTACTAGACCAAATCCGTTTCAATGACGCATGGTCAGTTCATATAGGTGGAAAAATCCTTTCTTTAGATGAGAAAGCTTATGATGCGGCAGCGAATATGATTCGTGATACAGATTTAAACCGATTCTTGCCACAATTTGCAGTGATGTACCAACCTTGGGAAAATACGCAAGTTTACACATCATTTAGCAAAGGTCTAAGTGATGGCGGACAAGCGCCGTGGTATGCCTTCGGTAATGAAGAAAAAGGGATTGTCGGTAATGCATTTGAAACACTTGCTCCAATCAAATCCACCCAATATGAACTGGGATTGAAGCATCAATTACCATCTATGTTATTTACAGCAGCAATATTTGATCTAGAACAAGATCATCAATATACGAATGCTGATAACTATTACTTAACTGATGGTAAACAACATAACTTAGGTTTAGAACTTGGTTTGCAAGGACGTTTGACACAGAATTTAGATATGGTCTCGACTTTGGCGCTGACTCGTTCACGCTTAAAAGAGATCGATGTCGCTGAATATCAAGGCCATCAAACTCAGAATGTTCCTAAAGTACGCTTTGCAACTTACTTATCGTATCAATTGCCACAAGTAGAAGGCTTAAGATTACTGGCTGGTACACAATACAGTTCAAGTAAATATGCCAATAAAATAGGCAGCGTGAAAGTTCCAAGCTACACAGTTTTTAATGCTGGTGCAGCTTATAACTTTAAAGCTAATGGCTATGAAAACACGTTAAGATTTAATGTAGATAATCTATTTAATAAAAAATATTGGAGAGATGCGGGAAGCTTCTTTGGGGATGATTATTTGTTCCTAGGCGCTCCACGCACCGCACAATTTTCTTGGTCGGTGAATTTCTAAATCCAATTCACTGATATGAATAAAGACGATCTGACTTAAAAATTGGATCGTCTTTTTTATATGGGATTCTGTTATTCAATTAATAAAATTCAAGTTTTATATCGTTGTAAACGAAAAAATAGAAAAGAAAGATTGTATGTCATCATCTAAAGAATAACTCCAAATTACAAACACACCCTTATAGCAATAATTCAATCAATATCCTGATAGTTTTTCAGCTCATGATGAAGTTCATTCAGGTTAGAGCACTGAAACCCATAAAAACACACAACCATGAATTTTATTCATCTTTTGGTTAGATTAAATCATTTTTACTCATGTGAACATTCATGTATAAATTATTTCATACAGAAATTCAGGTTTTATCTTAGAGATTAGGGTAGTAGTACAATGAGTAAAAAATTTACATGTTCTATTAAAAGTATTCGTTTTGATGAAAATTATCATCCTTCAGAAAGCACACGTCTTACAACTAACTTTGCAAATTTAGCAAGAGGTGAGAGCCGTCAAGAAAATCTACGTAAAACCTTACAAATGATCAATAATCGTTTCAATGACTTAGCACATTGGGATAATCCAAAAGCGGATCGTTATTCAGTTGAAATCGATATTATTTCAGCAAATATGGATATCGAAGGTAATGGTCATGCATTTCCAGTTATTGAAATGCTAAAAACAACAATTGTTGATCATCAGACAAATAAGCGTATTGATGGCATGGTAGGTAATAGTTTTTCATCTTATGTGCGTGATTATGATTTTAGTGTCTTATTACTAGAACACAGTAAAAATCAAGCAAAATTTAGTGCGCCAGATAACTTTGGTGTATTACACGGCAAGCTTTTTAAACACCTAATCAACTCAGCTGCATACAAAGCGAATTTTGATAAAGCACCTGTGATATGCCTGAGTGTATCGAGCACAAAAACATATTATCAAACTGCAAATGTACATCCTGTATTGGGCGTTGAATATCAACAAGACGAATATTCTCTGACAGATGAATACTTCAAGAAAATGGGGTTAAAAGTACGTTATTTCATGCCTGCTAACAGTGTAGCGCCATTAGCTTTTTATTTTTCAGGTGATTTGCTAAGTGATTACAGCAACCTAGAACTGATTAGTGCAATCAGCACAATGGAAACATTCCAAAAGATTTACCGACCTGAAATTTACAATGCTAACTCTGTAGCTGGCAAATGCTATCAACCAAGTTTGAAATACCAAGATTACTCTTTAACGCAAATCGTATACGACCGTGAAGAGCGTAGTCAGTTAGCTGTAAAACAAGGCAAATTCACTGAAGAGCAATTTATCAAACCTTATCGAGAGATTCTCGAACAGTGGGCTGAGAACTACACCGAACAAAATTATGCTGCTGTGTAAACCGATATAGAAGATTACTGATTATGAAAAGATTATTACCGACATCAACTGCTGGCAGCTTACCAAAACCCTCTTGGTTAGCTGAACCTGAAAAGCTTTGGTCGCCATGGAAACTCCAAGATGAACAACTTTATGAAGCTAAGCAAGATGCTTTAAGACTGTCACTGCACGAGCAATTACACTCGGGCATCGATATCGTAAGTGATGGTGAGCAAACTCGCCAACATTTCGTCACAACATTTATTGAACACTTAGATGGCGTTGATTTCCAGAAGCGTGAAACGGTTCGAATTCGAAATCGTTACGATGCAAGTGTTCCATCCGTTGTGGGTGCTGTCAGTCGTCAAAAACCTGTATTCGTTGAAGATGCTAAATTTTTACGTCAACAAACCAATCAACCGATCAAATGGGCATTACCAGGTCCTATGACCATGATTGATACCTTATATGACGGACATTATAAAAGCCGCGAAAAACTAGCATGGGAATTCGCAAAAATTTTAAATCAGGAAGCGAGAGAACTCGAAGCAGCTGGTGTTGATATCATCCAGTTTGATGAACCTGCATTTAATGTATTTTTTGATGAGGTCAATGATTGGGGTGTTGCAACTTTAGAAAGAGCGCTAGAGGGTCTGAAATGTGAAACAGCCGTACATATTTGCTATGGCTACGGTATTAAAGCCAATACAGATTGGAAAAAGACATTAGGTTCAGAATGGCGTCAATATGAAGAAGCCTTTCCTAAGCTTCAACAATCTAAAATTGATATCGTTTCGCTAGAATGCCAAAACTCTCGTGTACCAATGGATCTAATTGAACTAATTCGCGGTAAAAAAGTGATGGTAGGTGCGATCGATGTTGCTACTAATAATATCGAAACACCTGAAGAAGTTGCCGATACATTAAGAAAAGCTTTGCAATTTGTTGATGCTGACAAACTTTATCCATCAACCAATTGTGGTATGGCGCCGTTGTCTCGCCATGTAGCGAGAGGCAAACTTAATGCTTTAAGCGCAGGTGCAGAAATCGTTCGAAAAGAACTATCTAACTAATATTTTGAGCTAAATAGAATTTATGGTTTGCAATCAAAATGATGATCAAGCCATGAGTCTCTTTTAGCGTCAATCTTGACCAAAGATCGCATCTATAAAACACATGCAGATGATGTGCCTAAGAAGTGGAATAGCATGATATTGCTAAATCTAAAAGGTACGGTTCAATTGAGGAACAATTTAATGATTGAAGCAATAGACTTTAGAAATGCAATGTCTTTATTAACAAGTGCAGTGAGTGTTGTAACAACGATTGGCTCTACAGGTCGATATGGATTTACGGCATCAGCTGTGTGCAGCGTGACAGATTCACCACCAACACTTTTGGTATGTATGAATATCGCTTCTAGTTCACATACACACTTTGTTGAAAATAAAATTCTCACTGTGAACGTCTTGGCGGCACATCATCAGCATATGTCTAAAGTGTTTTCATCAAAGATGAGTCCTGAAGAACGTTTTAAATATGGTAGTTGGACAGAGTTAGAAACTGGCTCACCTGTGTTAAAAGATGCTTTGGTTAGCTTTGATTGTCAAATTGAGCAGATTCAGGAAGTTGGAACACATACCATTTTTATTTGTCGTATCGTAGCTATCCAACAAAGTCAGCATGATCAGGGGTTAGTCTACTTTAATCGTGCTTATCATCAAGTTGGGCAGATTGCAGAAATTGCCTGAGCCAACTATCTATTCATCCCTTTATTTTAAGAAAATATCTCGTGGAATTAATCATTTTTTTAGCCATCGGGGCTTTAGCTGGTTTCGCTGCTGGACTCTTTGGTGTGGGTGGTGGGCTCATTATCGTTCCACTTTTATATATCGTATTCACTCAAATGGGATACCAACCAGATGTCATCATGCATATGGCTTTGGGAACCTCATTGGCAACAATCATTGTGACTTCTATTAGTTCATTGATCGCCCACAATAAAAACAGCGCCGTGATTTGGCCTGTATTTAAAAATCTAACACCAGGACTAATCCTTGGTTCATTTTTAGGAGCTGGTATTGCGGGATTACTTTCTGGTGCAAATTTACAATTGATCATCGGGATATTTGTGATCTGGGTTGCTTACAAAATGTTCTTTGGGGCGAAAAATGTAATCGATCAGGGTAAGGTATTACCATCAACAACTCGACAAATATTTGCAGGTACAGGCATCGGAGTTGCTTCAGCAATTTTTGGTATTGGGGGAGGGAGTTTAACCGTTCCTTATCTAAATCATTATGGTGTAGTCATGCAAAAAGCAGTCGGAACCTCGGCAGCATGTGGCTTACCAATTGCCATCGCAGGTGCTTTAGGATTTATTTTTTTTGGTATGAAACAGCATATCAATGTGCCTAACACTATTGGTTTTGTACATATCTATGCATTTTTAGGTATTAGCATTATGAGTTTTATGACGGCTAAGCTTGGAGCTAAAACAGCACATATTTTATCGCCAATCGTACTTAAAAAATGCTTTGCTTTAATGTTATTGATCGTTGGATGCTTCTTTCTTTACAAAGGCATGTGATAAAAATCTTCTCCGTATAGCTCACTTTTCTGTGAGCTTTTAAAATCTTTTTCTAGTCTTTAACAAATCAACAGCAATCTATATTCTCCATCTATCTCTATCGGTGCTCTATGCACACAAGGTAAAACTTGTTGTGTTGGATGGTCGACTGCCAAACGCCATAGATGACCTAAACCTAAATTAACAGGTTTACTCTCAGGTTTTGCTCGGTAGTGCAAATCAAAGAAATATTCTTCTAAAAAATTCTCAAATTCGGCTTCTGGTCCATCATGTAGATTTTTTAGTTTTTCTCTAATTTCAGGAACTAGGATCTTTTGCTCAACTTGATCGTTTGGCAGAATCTCACTTGCCGCACCGTGATAGGTACATAAAAAAGTATCTGTTGGAATAGGCGAGCGATCAACATGAAATGAATAAACATCTGTCGAAATATAATCTAACTCATCATCACGTTCGTAATTTTGAATTAAGTTAAGCGTAGGTGATGCACCTAGTTCTGTTAATTGTTGAATATCCGAAATTATGATTTCTCTTGCTAAACGACCATATTCAGAAAGTTGTAAAGCCAATAAATCATCAACTGAAATCTCAGTGATATTTTCCTTTAACTGAAGTTTTTTGACGATTTCTTGAAAATCTCCATTCAGGTTTCTATACCAACAAATCGCATTTCTATCTCCTTGAAAATTAGAACTGACAAGTTCGGAGAAACTAGAAACCACGCTAATTTGCTTGTGATTAGAAAATGTATTCTTCATAAAAAGAAGTTTATCAAAAAGAAAATATGTTTAATGATACACAGTTCGATCACGTTAACAACGATAGATCGAATAGTATTTTTCATACCTTATAACAATGAAATAAAGGGTTTTAAATAGACACTGAGAAATTTATTTTCCACAGATCATTATGAGCAAATTTATGCTCAAAAACTTACATAAAAAATAATTATGCGCAAATATATTCACAAAAATAAAAAAATAGAGTATTTTTGAGAAAATAATTGCTCATTTACATCAATGAAAAAACTAACAATACAGGCGTTACTTGATCAAAGTTGGTTTGATATTGCTGAACTAACATTATTAGAACCTAAACTAGGCTCAGCAAGTGCCAGTGAATTAGCTTACGATTTAGAATACGCAATCCACAATTTGGACAAGCGAGATGAGCATGCCTGTAGTTTGTCGCTACCTGTACAACTACTAATAAAACATGAATCTAGTTCATGGTTCGGTTTTTTAGATGATATTGTTCCATCAGGTGCTGCACGCCGTTATTGGGTGAATTTTCTAGGTCTACAAAGACTAACGCATGCTGAGCAAGATAGTATTTTATTAGAAAAAGGTGGCATCGCACCCGTAGGCAATTTGAGAATAAAAGAAGCTCTTCCACCAATCAATCCTGAATCAACTCTGCATTTACGTTATTTTAGTCAAAGTGATGTTGCTGACCGAAATGTAGATTTTCTTGAATATGCACAGCAAATGGGTGCAATTAGTGGTGGTGCAACAGGAGCGGGTGGTGAAGCTCCTAAATTATTGATTCGTGCTACAAAAGATCAAAATATTTGGATTGATACTTATCAACAAAACTTTGATCAACCTGATCAACACTATCTAGTTAAATTCCCTAGAAATAATCGTAGTGAGATCGACTGTAATATTCTCAGAGCAGAATACTATTACTATCAAGAGCTAAAAGAGTTGGGTTTCAATACCATTGAAACTACAGAAATGAAGCTCATCGAAGGTGAAAAATATCCATCATTATGGCTACCAAGATTTGATGTTGAATGGCATAACCAAAAATGGCATCGTCATGGGCTTGAATCTGTCTATTCCGTATTAAATAAAGCTTCGGGTAGCCATCTCAATCACTTTGAAGTGATTGAAAATCTATGCAATTTACTGATATCTATTGATTCAGAGTTTGATTCAGAACAATTCGTTTGTGAGTGGTTACAGCGAGATTTACTCAATATTATTTTTGGTAATTCTGATAATCATGGGCAAAATACTTCATTTCTAAAACAATCTGGAAAAATTTCGCTTGCTCCAATTTATGATTTTGCTCCAATGAAAGCTGATCCAGAAGTTGTCACAAGATCAACAACTTGGGGAAGTCCTTACGAGGAAGGAGGAGAATATCAATGGGAGCAAATTACACAAAAGCTTGCACATTTATGCGATCCGAATTTGTCTCTAACTACATTGAAATCTTTAGCAAGTCATCTTGTTGGGCTAAAACAAAGATTAATAGATAAAGGTGTACCAAAACAAATTATGGAGATTCCAGCGCTTTCATTTGACTATGTTGAAGCTAAATTAGAAAGATGGGAACTATTATGAATACAAAAAATCAGACTCAAGATCGTCAACAAGTTCTTATTGATCTATATATGCAGTACTTATTGAATGAAATCACATTAGGGCAATTATTGGCGTATTTGCGAAAAAATATTCTTGGTATGTCTCAGGAACAATATGCAAATTTAGTCGGTGTAAGTCGCAGGACGTTAACTGATATTGAACAGGACAAAGGAAAACTTACTCAATCTGTTTTAGACAAGGTATTTAAACCACTTGGATTGAAAGCAGGACTTGTACCGACTCATGAGCACATTGTGAGAAAGATCATTAAACCATCAGAATGAGATCAATGGCCATGGAACATATAGTTTCCTGATAAAAGATATTAAGAATCGGCTAATTAATAAGCTTTCTACTTTTAAGTTATTGAATTGTAGTTTAAGTAAGAAGGATATGAAGTTATGATTAGGTGTATCGGATTTAACATAATTTGAAGTTATGCGACATTCTCTATGCCTATACGCACGGATGAGGGAGGAGGAGCTTGCCGACCGACCGACCCGACATCCGTGCGTAAATCGTGAAAAAAGTCCACGTTCTCTAGTGTGGACTTAACTCCCGAAAATGGGAAAATTTTATTTTTTAAAAATCTTTTCTTGATCTTCTTTTATATGCTTACTTGATAATATAGCTTTATATAAAAACAAAGGTATCCCATCTTCTAAGTCATTGCTTTTTAGTTCTTTGTTACCATCTCTATATTCAAAAATTGCTATTGGGTAATTGTCTTTATCTGCTATGTAAAATCTTCTATTTTTTACTATCACATGTTCATTTAGAAATTCACGTTGCAATATCCTCATGAATTTTGCCTCATTCGGTGACAATAAATTTAATTCACGTATCCTATCTGCATCATTTTCATACATTACTTTAGCTTTTTGCCTTTCTATATATGTCATTCTTTTTATTATTTTATCTTTCTTAACTTCTTCTTTTTGTGATTTTTTATATAGAAATCCCAAAATAAATCCAATAATGATTCCTGTTATGAAACCCATGTTTTTTCCTTATTTTAGAATTACAACCTTTCCACTTTCTGTTACTTCGGCAAGTTCAATTGCTTGCTCTAAAATTATGTGTGCCAATTCTGTATCTTTAATTGGTTCGCATTTTTTACTGATCAATTTTTTATTAAGCTCGACTGCTTTATTTCTTAATAATTCTTTCTCTTTGCTGTTCAGTCGTAGCATATCTGCCATTTTCATTTACCTAAAAAAAACAATGATTACATTCTAAATAAACATGTATACATGCTTTACATGAAACATGTAAATATGTTAGCTTTCCAACAATAAGAAACATGTATACAAAGTTACAATCATGCTAGATAAAATCGTAATGCATATTCCTGTTGATGCTTCTCTGGTGGATATCACCAGTGATGGTCATCATTGCATTTTCGGTTTTGACATGCTTGATCTTGGTTTAAAAAGGGTTGGTTCTTGGAGTGTTTATAAAAATGAGGATGGTGATGTTAGACACGTTGCTTTAAATCATTCTTATGAAAAATTACCAACTTCTTATACAAGTATGGCTTTCAAGTTTTTCCACGAAGGTCGTTTTTTTCCCCATGTTGAACTTAAAGCAAGCCCTGCAAAAATTCTGCAAGGTCACAACGTTTATGGCACTGATTGGATAGAACAGGGCGCAATGGAAATGCTCGGCTATTTGGCTGAATCACACCCTATGCTTTATTCAATGTTGGCTATCTCTGAAACAGAGGTTTTACAGCTTGATGCAACATATTCCGCACGTTTAAGAGATGACAATCAAGTTGCTCAGGCTCTCGATTTTATGCGCAACATGTCATCACGCCATATTCGTAAATCACAAAAACAGATCGTTTATAAAAATACGGTTTACTTTGGTTCTGAGCGTGGCAAACGCTTTGCTCGTAAAGTTTACGGCAAGTCATGTGAGTTTCAGAATCAACTTGAAGAACAAACCAAACTTGCTAAAGCAAATGACAAATGCGCTCAACGTGTTGTCAAAGTCATGTCTGACCCTGCATTACAAGCATGGACGAAAGGCTTATTACGCTTTGAAACTGGCATCAAACGCTACGTTTTAAAAGAACTCGGTATACCTACAAATCTATTTCAACTCATACGTTATCAACGCGAAAATCCTACTTTTTTAAAAGACCTATGGGTCAAAGCAAACTCCGAACTATTTAAAGCCCTTGAGGGTAATGCCATGAAATGTACTGATCCTGATTCCGTTTTTAATCATTTGTGTTCCGTTTATGCAAAGCGTACAGCTTTAGGCCGTGTCTCACTTACTAAGGCACGTAATTTATTCACTTTCTACACAAATCTTGAAGCACATGGCTTTGATGTTTTAAAGACACGCTATTCAGATACTCGCTTCTACGCAAATATGGCTGACTTAATAGCAGCAGGCTATTCAAAAGCATTTCTTCAAAACCTACATATTGAATCCAAAAATAACGTTATCCCGTTTATCAAACTCGCTGAAATCAATTTCGAGAATCAAGTACCGCCTGACTTTAAAGAGCCAGTTTCTACATTTAATCAACGTCTACTCAAAATCGCATAGGTGAACAATATGTCTCAATTAATCTTTAAAGCAAAGTTGCTCAATGTTGAAACATCAGTAAATGAGAAGGGCGTCAATATCCGCCTTGTATTTGAATCTACACGTTACGACAAGGGCTTGGATCAGCATGTACCTTGCTCGCAAAACGTAAAAATTATTGAAGATCATCATCACATGGTTGAACTTTACAAGTCATTTAAAGGACGTGAAATTTATATCCCTGTAGAAGTAACTCCAGTAGAACGCAACATTTATTACAAAACAACTGGAGACGGCAAGCCGTTAATGCTCGAAGAAAAACAAGTTAAGGCTGCCTGAAATGTTTGACCCTAAATCAGATTTAATAAAGGAACGTGTAGAACGCTTTATTGATTCATATTCGTCATTTGTTGTTTGTTTAAATGATCAAGTGAATGACACGTTACATGATTTATGCCTTGAAGAACATGCGGAAATACTTCAAGCAAAACTTGTTAATGATGTTCTAGTTAGCTTGATCATCTCTGGCTTAGAAGAAAATAGGATTTAAAAGAATATGGCATACGTTTGTGAAACAGTCGAGATAATCAACAACGTACAAACGTGTGTTTCATATGTTCAATTTACTCCAAATTGGTTGGATGAATTGAACAACTTAGGAAGAGCCGAAACCAATCAGCTTTTGACCGAGATAATTGGCTTTTGGCTCTTATGCTCTGGGCTGCGAATGCTGCTCAAATTTATCGAAAGGTGATCATTATGACACAAGAACAAAACGTACAACGTAAACAAACTTTACGTGAAAAAGTAAATCATGCTTCAACTGTTGCTGCTGTAGCTGCTACTCCAGTGCTATTGGCATCAAATGCAATGGCAGCGGAGGGCGATATTGATGTATCAAGTTTAGCACTTGGCGGCTTGGGTGCTGCTGCTGCTGCGGTTTTCGTAATCAAAGCGGGTCCTTCATTGCTAATGTGGGGCTATCGCAAAATTCTCGGCTTCGTTGGTCGTTAATTATCTTGCCCAGTGTTTCGGCACTGGGTTTTACTTCTGTGAAGTAAGTCTATGAATACTTTATATATCATCGTTGCACTTGTCGGGTTCTTCATATTACTTAGCTAGTGCTAGGGGTTAAATATGGTTCACCGTTTTAATTTATTTGTCTTATCAATACTTCTTGTTGTTTCACAAGTCATGATGATGAATCAAGTCCTTGCTGCTGGTCTTGGTGGCTGGACAATTACAAGTCAGATTGCACAAGGTTCTTCTTTAGCCCTTGAAGCTACAAAAAACATTTTAATAAATGGTTCTAATGTAATACAAAACAGCTCTGCAAAAATAAAACCTACTGTCGGAGCTGTCTCAAAAGTCTTATCACGTGGTGCAGCTGGTTATGCTTTATCAGTAGCTGTTGAGCAATTACTCGGCTCAGTTGAATGGGTTCTTGACCCGGCAAACAATCAGATCAAATATTGGGAAACAGATACTACCTTGCCACCTAACACATGCTCTAACTATTATCTCCTGAATTATGAATCTGAAAATCTAACAACATCACAAGTCATTTCTAAAATCAAATCAAGTATCGAATACAGAACACCTTCAGCGTTTGCAAAAAACTACAATGGAATCATATCAATTTCATGTACTGCCACAACTGTCACAATTGTTGTTGATACAAGTTGGTGCCAATCAAATTGTGGACCTGCTCCTGTTTATACTTATGGTGGTACACCCGGCTCACAAACATATACAGCAACGATCGTCGGCAATGTCGAAAAAGATGAACCAAAAACACTTCCTTTAACTACTGTTGCTGCTCAAGTTATTTCAAACGCTGATTCTCATGCAGATCAAGAAAAAAAAGTAGGAGCACAAGCAGCAACAACACAAGCAGCTCAAGACATGCTTGCAAATGATGTAGCAACACAATCAGATGTAGAAAATCAACTCAATGCTAATGCAAGAACACAAACATCAGAAGAAGCAGCAGCCGAAGCAACACCAAAAGATCCAACTGCACCTCAATCAGGCACTGACATAAAAATTACTTTCCCAGTCTTCTGTTCTTGGGCACCTTCTGTATGTGTGGCTGCTCAAACTGTAATTTCATTTCCTCAAACACTTACAAACTGGTGGAATACAGGAAAAACTAAAGCAGAAACTTGGGCACAATCCATTTCTGAAGCATGGACAGCTACAAAAGAATGGATGAATGAAGAAGAAACTCCTGAGCAAATAACACAAGTAGAAATAGATCAAACAGTACCTGTTGTACCTAATAACCAATATTTCAACTGGGGTGCATATTGTCCTTTCACTCCAGGCTCACAAACAATTTCACTTGAAGATACAAATGCACCTATTGACTACGATCTAACGTCTTGGTGTGACATGGCAACAGACATAAGACCATTTGTACTTGCAGCAGGTGCATTGATGTCTTTTTTAATTGCATCGGGAATCATTATGGGGAGAGATGACTAATGATGAAGTTACTCATTGCATTCGGTGAATGGCTTTTAAAAGGTTCTGTTAGATCGGCACTACTTGGAGCAGGTTTGGGCTTAGGTACTGGAGCTGCTGTACTCACTGCATTAAATATTTACATTGACCGTTTAATTACACAATTCGGCACTCTGTCAAACGATGTCATGGGATTGCTTGCATTATCGGGTGTGCATGTTGCTTTATCTGCAATTATCAGTGCTGTTGTATTCAGACTAACAATGAATAGCGCTAAAGTTTCACTCATAAAGAGATCATCATAATGTCAAAAATTAGATTAATAACTGGCGGTATTGGTACTGGAAAATCTCTTTGGACGACAGAGCAGCTATTTCAAGAAAATGAAAAAACACCTGACCGTAAAATATATACAGATATAACGGGTATTAAACATACAGGCATTTTAAAAGCGCCTGATGATTGGCGAGACATACCGAATAATAGCTTGATTGTATATGATGAAGTTCAATATCGTGATCTATTTAGTCGACACAATTCTAAGAGAGACAAGCAAATACTTGATTTAACGACAATTCGCAAACGAGGTATAGAACTTTGGTTGATCACGCAAAGAGCTAGATTCTTGAATGCTGACGTTCTTGGTTTAGTCAACGAGCATGTTCATTTAGAACGAGTTGGTCAAAAAGTCAGTAATGTTTATATATGGCAAGAAGCTGAACTAAATATTACAAAAACTAAAAAGCTATTCGCATTTGACAAATATAGATGGTCATATCCCGAGCATTTATTTGGTTTCTATGAATCAATACAACCTGATGCAAAACATAATAAACGCTCATATTTAAATAAAGCGGTTGTTGGTGTTGTTATTACATTAATACTTGCATTAATTGCAGGGATTATATTTGTATACAATGCATCAAAAAAGGGAATATCAGCAACAGGTGTAGAAACTAAGAAACCTGAAAAACAGCAAACAGCACAACCATTGCAAAATACTAAATCAACGCAAAGCCCTCCAGTGGCTGCCGATCTGAGCGTTGAATGTCGAAAGGGCGTTAACGTAGAAAAACCTGAATGCGTAAAATGGTTCGATGAAATATCAAAAAACGGTTCTTCCTTTTCTACTGGAGACAATGGACAAACACTTGTTGTTTATAATCCAAGTCAGCCATATGATGATCAAATACAAAAGTCTGTTTCCTATCAAGTTACCACACAGCCTGTATTTAGTGGTTGCATGAAAACAGGTTCTAAATATCAGGCATATACGCAACAAGGAACAAAACTTGATGTTTCCCAAGCCGATTGTGAACGATTGATCAAAAATAATGATCGACCATTTAATTATTTCGCTTCGTCAAATCAGTCAGTAAATCAGTTTGACCAGGCTAATCAAAAAATACCTGAAAACAATCAGTTGTAAAGATTAGGCTCTTGTCAAAAATGTCAATTTCCTTTCTCTGATTACAAAATCCTCCCGTTAGATCCATAACGGGTTAAACCATAAAAGCCGTTCAGGGGAATTGGCGTGCCCGAGCAGTGCGCAGGGTCGACAAGGCGTAGTCTACGGTTTTTAACATGGTGATTTATGAACACTGATAAATTGATCGTAATGCTTGATTCGTATCTTGAATTGCTCCAAGAACAAAATGCAGATGATGGGCAGATCACAGATGTAAAATTGATGGTGTGGGCAATACAACAAGATATGAAGCTGCAACGGTTTCTAAATAATTTAACAGTGAGTAATTCATACTATAGGCGTTAGAATTTCCGCATAACTTAGGTTATGTTCATTAGGTTGCCGTTGACAGCGTTCCAGTTCAAGCTGTCAATGGTCGTCATTGCGATTTTAAGAGCGTTAGCGGTGTGTTGTGACGATTCACAAGCTATTTAACATAATATACATTATGCGAAATAAAATAGATTTGAAAAATCTACACTACATATCTATTCATACTTACTTCCTAAATGCTTTTGGCGTAACACCAGTCCAATTTTTAAAAGCTCTTGAGAAATGAGAAACGTCTGCATAAGCTAAAGACTCAGATATTTCTTGTATAGATAGTTCATTTTTAATCAGCATGGCTTCTGCATATTGTTTTTTAACTTCAGCAATCAAAGCTTTGAATGTTGTGTCTTCAATTTCCAAATAACGCTGTAACGTTCTTGAAGACATATTTAACTGCTTGGCAACCTCAGATAAGTTCAATTGACCAATATTCTTTTGGATTAGACTTATTTTTATCAGCTCAATGATCTGCGATCGTATAATTGACTTTGTTTGTCTGCTTTTTATGTGTTTATCTGTATCACGAATACACTGTTTCTTTGCAAGTTTAAAAACAATCTCATCAGCAGTCTCTAAATGTATATTTAGTAACTCTCTGTCAAAGCAAACAGTATCCGTTACTTGCTCAAATTTATAAGCAAAATTATTATCGATAAATAATTGTTTTTGCTTAAGAAAAAAAATATCTGATTCGGTTTTTATCAACTTACTTATGATATTCGCAAAACTTGCTACAAGAAATGCTATAAATTTATTTGTGCTCTCAGATTCACCTAGCATATGAGTAAGATATAAAAATGCTTTTTCACCTTCAATTTCCAATCTCAGCTTGAATACACTACAGTATAGACCAATAAATTCTTCTAAAACTCTCAATGCCTGCTCAAGGTTTTTTGAGGACATTGCAGCAATACCAACATTTCCATAATGAGATACTTTCATTTTGTTTGCCATAAGGATTGGAAAGGCAGCATTACCAGTTAAACGGACTGATTTTTCAAGTAATTGAATAAAAACGTCCGAATCAACATACCAATACTTTTTTTGTAAATCTTCAAATGTAATATGTGTTTCAGCAAGAACTTCCTCTGATGAAATCCCCCATTCTTCTATAGTTTCAATCAATAAATTTACATATGTACCTGGTAACCTTGAAATTAGCATTGACACTCCATTAATCATTTACATTGGCGTGAAATGGTAAATATTGTCGAGTCATGAACTATGACAGCTTTTTTATTTACGGCATAGTAAAAGATAAAATTCTTCATCAAGGCCAATATTAAATGAATATTTTGATTGTTCATGCACATCCTGAACCCAAGTCCTTCACATCATCTTTAAAAAATACTGCTAAAGAAAAACTTGAAAAACAAGGACATTATGTAGAAATCTCTGATTTATATGAGATGAATTTCAATCCAAACGCTTTTACAATCATGGCGGAATGACTGGAAAAAAAGCGATGCTGTGTCTGACTCTGGGCGGTCGTGAGCATATGTTTGGTGATAAATCAATTCACGGCTATATTGAGACTTACCTATCTTCAATCCAACGAGGAAGTTTGGCTTATGTAGGTTTTGAGGTACTTCCGCCATTTATTGCTTATCATGTTCCTTATATTAAAGATGAAGATAGAATGAACATCATTGAAAAGTTTGAATATTATTTAAACAATATAGATCAATTAACGCCTTTAGAGTTTCCAAAATTAGAAAACTTTGATGAGAAACTTTATCCGCTTTAACAAAATCAAAATTATAAAAAAACAGTCACACTTTTATAAAAATGTGACTGTTTCAATCATTAGAACTTAGTTTTTATGTTGAATCTTATAGCACTCATCCAAAGCTAACTCATAATAAGCCAAACCATCTTGAGCTGCCTGAAAAGTTTTTTTCTGTAAAACAGGATCTTTGTCACATAATCTTTTGATTAATTCCATCGCTTCATATGGATGTAAATCATCATAATGCGCATGAGCTCTCAACCAAGCCAATGATCTTTTATTGATATTGACTTCAGGATGTGAAGTATAAGTTTGAATCCCTTTGTAGACTTGGATTGTCCAATCACCTGTCGCCCACTCAATGGCTAAATTTGTTGCGGCAATACTTTCAGCCAAGCCACCTCTAAAATTTACATCCCACAAATAATGATTCACAGCATTCATCGCCGCAGGAGGCCTTACGTTATTTAACATCTCAACAGTCAAACCGAATCCACCTGCCCAATCTTGATACCAATTTAAATGTCTTTCTTCAACTTTGATATTTTGGATTAACCAGTCTCGGGTTTCGGTTACACCATCTAGAGCAAAGTTAGTCGCTTTAGCTAATGCACCTGCCATGTATGACGGAAAATGAGCAACCAATGGATAAAAATTTAATAATGCAGAACGAAAGCACTCAAGGCTTAAATCCCCATTTGCCATGTCCACAAATAATGGATGTTTACTCACTCTTTCTTTAGCAGGTACAAGCTCATCCCAGAACTTTTGCGCCCAATCAGAATGAGGAGTGATTTCTAATTTTGTGCTGTATTGATTCATAGCAGTCATTGCGATGCATCCTATTTCGTATGACTTAATTCAATCACTCTGTATGTGATTGATGCTTTTTTCTAAATTGTATCTTATTGCTCCAAATATACAATCATTCTTGGTAAATTTGTAACAGTTTTTAAGGGTTTGATATTTTATTCGTCTGAATCATTATATTATTTAATAGATTTTAATAAATTCGATCAATGGATGATGCGTGGGGACTAATTAAAGTTGAATTTTGCACTAATTATTTTTTTATTATCGAATAAAAATTTTTAATTTAATTCGATGCAACATAGTTTTTTAAATAATCCCTATTTTACATGTATAAAAATATTTGGGAGTGGTGAGAGATAAGATGAAGTTGAAGGCTTCCAATATTTTGGGACAAGAACAAATCGACTTGTTAATTTCTCGCGGGCTAAATTTAGTTTGGTTTCCTAAAGAATTAGAATCGATCTACAAAGATCAGTATAGAAATGAAGCAGCTTATGAGTTTCGTTATAGAGCTCCTATTATTTTAGGGTTATATGCATTTCTAAGCTTTGGTATCTATCAAGTTCTCCCTTCAGGCATGCGTTTTGAATGGTTTGCTTATTATGGCTGGGTCGGCATTATCATTATGTTTGCTTGGCTACTTTCTTTTGTGCCAAATCTTAATAAATGGTTTGATCATTACGTTTGTTTAGGTTCAATGGGTGCCGTTGCAATCACATTTACCCTCATTAACGTACTTGAGCAAGGTCAAAATAACGTTTTATTCCATGCATCAATGATGTATGCCGTTGTAATTATTTATGGCTTCGTTGGAATGCGTTTTTACACAGCCATTATTGCTGGTTGGGCTGGTGGATTGATTGGCGTAGCTGCAAGTACTTGGCTAAATGGTTCTATTGATTGGACTTATTTACATCGCACATATACTTTCAGTAGTTTTTTAGGCATGGCTTTAGCTTATGCAACTGATCGACAACATCGAGAAAACTATCTACAAAATTGCATGATTGAACTGAATCGTCTTGAGTTGATGCGTCAAGCACAGCAATTATCAATTTTATCTCAACAAGATGCTTTAACGGGCTTAGCAAATCGTCGCTATCTAGATGAAGTACTTGAGAACGAATGGAAAAGAGCCACTCGACATGAGATGCCACTTACCATCATGATGATTGATATTGATTTCTTCAAACTCTATAACGATACACTAGGTCATATTCAAGGTGATCAATGCCTTAGACGTATCGCAATTATGTTGGGTTCGATTGCATCAAGAAGTGGAGATTTAGCTGCTCGGTATGGCGGTGAAGAGTTTTTGCTATTGTTCTCTATGACTGATCGAGATCAAGCTATTATTCAAGTTCAGCGCTTAATGGAACTAATCAGAAATATTGGTATTGTGCATCCTCGAAGCAATATATCTAAGCACGTTACGATCAGTGTTGGTGTGGCAACAATTACACCAACATTAAATGACAGTCTTTCAGAGTTTGTATCTCAAGCAGATCACGCATTATATATTGCTAAAAGTAATGGTCGAAACCAATATCATATTGCAACATCTAATAATAAAGTTTCAGAGTTATTATAACCACTAAAATGTAATTTAAATTTATTTAAATAATTTTATATTATTTTAACCACTGATAAAAAGACACCTATTAATTTAATAATAGGTGTCTTTATATTTTATGGTTCTATAGGTTTAAATGGCGGAACTACATCTGCATTCTGAGCACGATGTCTTAAAAAATGATCCATCAATACTATTGCCAACATTGCTTCTGCAATAGGTGTAGCACGCACACCTACACACGGGTCATGTCGCCCTTTCGTTAATACATCTGTATTTTCACGATCAATCGTGATTGTTTTACCTGGTGTTGTAATACTAGCAGTCGGTTTTAGAGCGATTGCAACACGGATTGTTTGTCCACTTGAAATACCACCTAGAATTCCACCAGCATGATTTGCAAGAAAACCATCTGTAGTGAGTTCATCACGAGTTTCGTGACCAAATTGACCCGCAACAGCGAAACCATCCCCGATCTCAACGCCTTTTACAGCATTAATGCTCATCATCGCATGTGCAATATCAGCATCTAATCGATCAAAAACAGGTTCACCCCAACCCACAGGAACCTTCTCAGCAAGGATTTCCAGTTTAGCCCCACAACTTGTTCCTTGCTCACGTAATGAAGTCACAAGTTGTTCAAAACGAGGGACAGCATCAACATCACCACAAAAGAATGGATTATTTGGCACTTCATTCCAATCTAATTTCTCAGCAACCTCATTACCTATTTGAGTGACATGACCACGAATATCGATTCCAAATTTCTCAGCTAGGTATTTTTTTGCAATAGCACCTGCAGCAACACGCATAGCTGTTTCTCGAGCGCTTGAACGACCACCACCACGATAATCACGGAAACCGTATTTTTGCGTGTAAGTATAGTCAGCATGACCAGGGCGGAAAGTTTGAGCAATATTACCGTAATCTTTTGATTTTTGATCTGTATTACGAATTAGTAAACCGATCGAAGTTCCGGTTGTTTTTCCTTCGAAAACACCTGATATGATTTCAACTTCATCAGGCTCTTTACGTTGTGTTGCGAACTTAGAGGTACCTGGCTTACGGCGATCTAAATCACGTTGTAAATCTGCTTCGCACAGTTCAAGACCTGGTGGCACTCCATCGACAATTGCCATTAAGCCAGCACCATGCGATTCACCACAAGTTGTTACCTTAAAGAGTTGCCCAATACTATTCCCTGCCATGTTTTAGCCCCTTAACTTTGAACTGATTGCTGAAATATTTCTTTATAACGGCGGCATTGTTCAGCAGTTAATGCAAAAATACCAGAACCGCCTTTTTGGAAAGTGAGCCAATGGAAGTCAACTGTATTGAAGTTTTGGCGCATTGCCCATTCTGAGTTACCCACTTCGATGACGATTAGACCATCTTCAGTCAAATAATCAGCAGCTTGAGCTAACATTTTGCGCACTAAATCCAAACCATCCTGACCCGCAGCAAGTGCCAATTCAGGTTCATGCAAAAATTCTTCTGGTAAATCGGCCATATCTTCTGCATCCACATATGGTGGATTGCTGACAATAAGGTCATATTGATTTTCAGCTGGGATTTTTGCAAACAAATCAGATTCCAGTAATGCAACTTGATATTGTTTGTTGTGATGTTCTGTATTAATGGAAGCAACTTCTAAAGCTTCTTTAGAAATATCAGTAGCATCTACTTCAGAATCAGGAAATGCATAGGCTAATGCAACTGCAATACAACCAGAACCTGTACACATATCTAAAATACGTTGCGGTGTTTTTGGATTTGGATTAACAGGTAAGCTATTTAAAGCTTCAAGCATTTGTCCATTTTCATCTAAGCAGTATGGTGCAAAACGCTGTTCAATTAATTCAGCAATTGGTGAACGCGGAATCAAAACACGCTCATCGACATAGAATGGCTTATTAAAGAAATATGCCAAATTCAATAAGTATGAGGTTGGAACTCGTTCGTTGATTCGACGTTCTAACAAACTGAGGAATTCAGCCTTTTCACTCGGCAAAAGTTTCGCATCTAGAATTTCTGAATCTGCATTCCACTCTAGTGATAAAGTTTGTAAAACCAAAGCTGAACTTTCTGCAAAATAATCTTCAGTACCTTGTCCTAAGTGTGCGTCATATTGACGAAGTGCGGTTACACCAAAACGAATAAAATCTCGAATGCTTACTAAATTTTCAGCCGCTTCTTGTAAATGTTCAGGGCTGATTGTAGGTCGCTCCACTTAGGCGTCTCCAAAATGCAAATAGCAAAAACGCTTTATTCTAACGGGATTCAAGCCTATTTAACAGTAAAAAACCGCTTCTACAGACTAGAAACGGTTTATGAAATTTAAATCAAGGTAGAAAATTACAAACCCAACTTTTGAGCAACATAGTCTGAATCCTTATCTCCGCGACCAGAAAGATTCACGACGATCTTCGTATTTTTATCCATTTTAGGTGCTTCACGTAATGCCCAAGCCACCGCATGGGAGCTTTCTAGAGCAGGCACAATACCTTCGACACGCGAAAGCGTCATAAATGCATCTAAACACTCTTGATCTGTTGCTGTTTCATATTGAACACGTCCCAACTCTTTAAGAAAACTATGTTGTGGTCCTACACCAGGATAATCCAAACCTGATGCAATAGAATGTACAGGTAGGGGTTCTCCTTGATCATCCTCAAGCACATAACACGCCATACCATGAATTTGACCTGGTTTACCTAATGTGAGTGTAGCTGAGTGTCTATCCGTATCTAAGCCATGACCTGCTGGCTCAACCCCAACAAGTTTTACTTCAGGGGTATTTAAGAATGCAGTGAAAGCACCAATTGCATTTGACCCACCACCTACACATGCAACTACATAATCAGGGTTTTGTCCAAAACGTTCGTTTGCTTGAGTTTTAATTTCATTTCCAATAATCGACTGAAAGTCACGTACCATTTTTGGAAATGGATGCGGTCCAACTACAGAACCAATCGCGTAAATATAATTTTTAGGATCTTTTAAATATTCTTCAAAAGCACTATCAACTGCATCTTTTAAAGTTGCAGTCCCCTGAGTAACTGAAACCAACTTTGCACCCAAAATTTTCATCTTAACGACGTTTGGATGTTCTTTTTCGATATCTACTTGTCCCATATGAATTTCACACGGAATACCGACTAATGCACAAGCAGTTGCTAGAGCAACACCATGCTGTCCTGCACCAGTTTCAGCTATGACCTTGCTTTTGCCCATATATTTAGCAAGCAAAGCCTCTCCTAAACAGTGATTAATTTTATGAGCACCAGTATGGTTAAGATCTTCTCGTTTTAAATAAATCTGTGCTCCACCTAGTTGATCGGATAGACGTTTTGCATGAAATAAAGGGCTTGGGCGACCAACGTAATTTTTAAACAAATCATTAAGTTCATCTTGAAATTCAGCTGTATGACGAATTTCTTCATAAGCATTGTTAATTTCGTCCATTGCCTCTTTTAAATGAGGAGGAATAAATTGACCGCCAAAATTACCAAAAAAGCCTAATTCATTAGGCAAAGCAATGCCGTTAATTTGATGTTCCATGTCTTTTCCTGTTCTTATAAAGTATTAATGTCAATTTTTAGCGTGATAAATATCGTGTCATATCCTCAATCCCCTTGAGGGTCATCGGATACATATGATTTTCAAAAATCTCTTTAATCCAGCCAATAGTCTGTGTGTAATGCCAATAGCCTTCTACTTCAGGATTTAACCAAGCTGTTTTATCAAAATGTTGGCGTAATCGCCTTAACCAAACCTCACCAGCTTCATCATTCATATATTCAACTGAACCACCCGCTGACTTTAGCTCATAAGGTGCCATACTCGCGTCACCTACGATGATGACACGGTAGTCACGTCCATATGTATGGAATAAATCCCATGTATTCATACGCGTTGAACTACGACGATGATTATCTTTCCAAACATAGTCATAGAGACAGTTATGGAAATAGAAATACTCTAGTGTCTTAAATTCTGACTTGGCAGCGCTAAACAACTTCTCACATTCAGCAATATAAGCATCCATGGAGCCACCAACATCAAATAGCATCAAAACCTTAATACGGTTACGGCGCTCTGGAACCAGTTGTACGTCTAAGATACCCTGTTTTGCAGTCTCTCGGATCGTACCATCTACATCTAACTCTTCTGCTGCGCCTTGTCGCGCAAATTTACGTAAGCGACGTAAAGCAATTTGCATTTGTCGTGTACCTAAAACTTGATCATCATCAAGATTTTGGTATTTACGTTGCTCCCATACTTTTACAGCCGAACGTTTGCGTCCTGGCCCACCAATACGCACACCTTCTGGATGATCACCAAAGGCGCCAAAAGGTGAAGTTCCACCTGTACCAATCATGCGGTTGCCACCTTGATGCTTTTTATGTTGTTCGCGTAAACGCTCTTCCAACATTTTCATCAATTCTTCGAGGGAACCGGCCTTTTGTAGTTCTTCACGTTGCTCTGGTGTTAGATGTTTCTCTAAAAGCTCAAGATCAAACCAATCTTTAGGTAGTTTATGAACCTGTTTAAGCAATTCATCTAAATCGAAAGTTTCAATGCCATCAAAATAATCTTTCATAGCACGATCAAACTTATCAAAATATCGTTCATCTTTGACTAAAACAGTTTTAGCCAATTGATAGAACTCGTCTTGATCTGCGAAAACAAGACCTGAAGCCACAGCCTGATTAAGATCAATCAATTCACGGGTGGTAACAGGAACGCCATATTTACGTAAGGTGTAAAACAGTCTCACAAACATTGGTAGACACTCTTAACGGCGTGACATAAAAGCTAAACGCTCGAGTAACTGCACATCTTGTTCATTTTTAATCAAAGCACCATACAGTGGCGGAATTGCTTTTGATTTATCATGATTGCGCAACACATCTTCAGGCATATCATCAGCCATAAGTAAGCTTAACCAATCAATCAATTCAGATGTTGATGGTGGTTTTTTCAAGTTTGGGACTTGGCGTAACTTAAAGAATATTTGTAATGCTTCGCTCACCAACGTATTAGAAATACTTGGGAAATGAACAGCAATAATGTCGCGCATAGTTGATTCATCAGGAAATTCAATATAATGGAAGAAGCAACGACGTAAGAATGCATCTGGAAGTTCTTTTTCATTATTTGAAGTGATGATAACGATAGGTCGTTGAGTTGCGGTAATTGTTTCCCCTGTCTCATAAACATAGAACGACATTTTGTCGAGCTCATGCAACAAATCATTTGGGAACTCAATATCTGCCTTGTCAATTTCATCAATTAACAATACACAACGTTCTTCGCTGGTAAATGCTTCCCACAACTTACCTGGTTTAATATAGTTTTTAATGTCATATACACGATCATCACCTAACTGGCTATCACGTAAGCGAGATACAGCATCATACTCATACAGACCTTGTTGTGCTTTAGTCGTTGACTTGATATGCCAAGTAATCAATTTCAAACCTAAGCTTTCAGCAACCTGCTCAGCAAGTAAAGTTTTACCGGTCCCTGGCTCACCTTTAACTAATAAAGGCTTTTGTAAAGCTCGTGCAGCTTTGACTGCAAGTTTGAGGCTATCGGTTGCAATATATTGATCTGTACCAGTAAAGTGTTGTGTATCAGCAGACATTTTAAAACCTTATTTTTCTATATTTAACTGTGTGTAGATTTAAACCGTGTGTCCTGTTTTATTTGCAGTGTATTTAGACCAGCAAAACCCAACCAGTAATCCTAATCCAATTACAAATAAAATTAAGGATAAATTTGACCAAATAAGAACATGCTCTTTGGTAAGTACACCGAAGATCAGTCCAAAGATTGCTGGGGCTAATGCAGAATTAGGCCCCTCAGAGATGGTTGGTGTGACTAAAATTGCAAAAACAATAATCCAAAGTATTCCACCTACTGGATTCGGTAAACGCGACATCAAACGATACCAGCACCATAATGCAATCAATGTTCCAGTCACATAAACAATAATGGCTACATTTTCTTCTGGAAATTGATCAAAGACCGAAAGAATTTGTGACCATATTGCCGTTAGAGTCTCAAGCACCGCGTAATCCCTCAGGTTCTACAGCATTCGGGTTGATAAGACCTTCTGGTGGCATTTGAATAAAAAAGCCTTTGGTTTGCAAAGAGTCTAATACATGCAAGACATTTACACGTGCAAGCTTACGCTCAGCATGCAACTCTAAGTGCATTACAAATGTTGCTTTACCAAAAGCTTGCAAGACATTTTCAGGAACGACTTCTAGAGGATTCTCTTGGTCTTTATCCTCAGGATAGTTTGGACGAGCAATATAAATATACATTTCGTCTTTTTTACTCGATCTATAAATATCGCAGTGCATGTTTACTCACAACCATTATCAATCAAAAACAGCATACATGAAAAAAACTGTAGGTACATTAAGGAATGTTAACGCTACAGTCGTATTTTATACTGTTCTTATTTACCTAGAAATCTTCATTTGAGTTGTTAAAAACTCAATATCTTCTTTGAAAAGTGCAATTAACGGCTCTGTCAAAAGATCATAGCGCCAACCTAATAAATAGCTGGGTAAATCTTGCTCATCGAGATGAAAGACCACATGCTCATAAATCGCATTTAGCCACTTCTTACGTAACAACACTTCCTTTGGAATACCTGTTTTATTGACCACCATTTCGATCAATAGATCAACACGAGGTGCAATTTCTTTGGAGTTATTTTTGACAGGACGCGCCAAACGCAATGGCCATTCATCTTCAGGGGGTAAAAATTTCAGTAGATCTAAAATTGTTTTACCATGCTCACGAACAATATTTGGTCGCATGTCTTTAACTTGTGCCAACTGAAAAGTATTTCGCGGATTCTTTTCGACTAGATCAATCATTGTGGCATTTTTAAGTATGAAACTACGCGGTTGATTCATCGCTTTGGTAATTTGTTCACGCCAGATGCTTAATTGTTGTAATTGCATCAACTCACGCCTAGAGTGACGATAATTACCAATATCCGTATAAAGTTCAGATAATGGTGTCTCTAATGCGATTTCTTTAGTCAAATTTTGGCAATCCTCTAAAACATAGGAATATAAACCCTTTGTTTGAAGATCAAACTTCAGTCTTTCTGCCAGCTTATTTAAATATAGTACGTCATTTGCGGCGTAACTCATTTGCTCTTGACTAAGTGGACGTGCTAACCAGTCCGAACGTGTTTGGTCTTTATCGATATCAATATTCAAACAAGTTTTTAATGCATTTTGATAGCTGACCTGCAAACCATGACCAAGAAAAGCCATCGCGACTTGCGTATCAAATACATTTTTTAATGGCTTTTGATCTGCGTAATGATAAATCAGATCAATATCCTCACCGCATGCATGAAAGATATTCTGCTGAGCTTCAAAAACCTTACGCCAAAAATCAGATAAATCTAGGGCAGCGCCATCTAACAACGAAACCTGATCATTTACATTGATTTGGCAAACGCCTAATTTCGGATATAAGGTATCAACCTTAATAAACTCAGTATCAAGTGCGTATGTGGAACAATGTTCCATTTGATTGAGGAGAACAGCTAGATCTTTTTGCTGTTGGATAAACTGAAACATAATTGCTCAAGTAAAAAAATTAAAAACATAGCGATGCAACGATTTCATTGCAGTTATTGCTCAAGCGAGATCAGATGCAAAAATTTACTCAGTATTCCACATACAAAACATGAAATTACTCCCTATTCCATTTGTAAATCAGCGAAAGTCCATTTCGCCAGCCAATAGTGCCACAAATTTAAATAATTATAGCTATGATAATGTAAGACAAAATGTAAAATTTAATTATTTGTTTAAATTAACAGCATGAATTTAAAATAAATATATAAATTATATCGACCTTAGTCTTATTTCATACGCATTCGATTATGTACAGCCTGACTCAAAGTGTGACTGTCTACATATTCCAATTCACCACCCTGAGGTACGCCTTGTGCAATTCGAGTCATATGTATTGGCAAGTGTTTTGTCGCTTCTACCAAATAATGTGCCGTTGCTTGCCCCTCAACTGTTGCATTAGTTGCTAGGATCACTTCTTCAATTTGACCTTCACTTAAACGCTGCACTAAATATGGAATGCCTATTTCCTCAGGTCCAATACCATCAAGTGGTGAAAGATGCCCACCTAAAACATGATATTTACCTCTAAAGCTTCCACTTTGTTCAATTGCCATAACATCAGCGGGTGACTCAACCACACACAGTAAATTTGAATCACGCTCTGTCGACGCACAAATATCACAAATTTCATTTTCAGTGAGTGAATGACAAATTCTGCATTCGTGAATATGACTCGAGGCCTCATGCAATGCATACGAGAGTGCAAAAGCACCTTCACGGTTCTTCATCAATAAATGTAATGCCATACGCTGTGCAGACTTAGGACCTACGCTCGGCAAAATACGCAATGCTTGAACCAATTGTTCAAATCGTTCACTAAACACAAATTAACTCGAATATTTGTAGAAAGAATCCCCCTAAGCTTATTTTTCAAACTTAGGGAGTAATCAATTAGAACAAGCCAGATAAGCCCGGTGGTAAACCCATACCAGAGTTTGCACCTTGCAATTTCTCTTCTGAAATCGCTTCAGCTTGACGAGCAGCATCATTCATCGCAGCTGCGATCAAGTCTTCAATCATGTCCGCTTCATCTTGCAATAAATCAGGACTGATCTCGATACGTTTTACAACATGGCGACAAGTCATGGTTACTTTAACTAAGCCACCACCTGCTTCAGCATGAACTTCAGTTTTCGCAAGCTCTTCTTTGGCTTTTTTAAGATTTGTTTCCATGTCTTTTTGCATGCGCTGAGCTTGCTGCATGAGCATATTAATGTTCATAACTTTCTCTCGTTAAATTAAATCTAAACCACGTGACAGATCACGAATAATATCATTGATATCTTCTAAACCAACAGATACACGGATTAAACCTTCCTCAATACCTGCTGCTTGTTTGGCTTCAGCCGACATTCTACCATGTGAGGTCGTCGCAGGATGTGTAATTGTTGATTTGACATCACCAAGATTACTTGTAATGGATAAGAATCTTGTATTATCAATTACAGTCCAAGCACCTTGACGCTCTCCTTTCACAACAAATGAGACAACCCCACCAAAACCTTTTTGCTGTTTCTTAGCCAATTCATGGCCAGGGTGATCTGGCAATCCAGCATAATATACCTTTTCAACTTTATCATGCTGCTTGAGCCATTCAGCTAATACCTGAGCACTCGCACAATGTGCCTTCATACGTAAGCTCAATGTTTCTAAGCCTTTTAAGAATATCCACGCATTAAAAGGACTCATTGAATTGCCTAGTGTACGGATCACACCATTTACTTCTTCGAGTAAATCATTTTTACCAACAACGGCACCACCCAGTGCACGTCCCTGACCATCAATATATTTAGTTGCAGAATATAGAACTAAATCTGCCCCGAATTTGATGGGTTGCTGTAATGCTGGAGTACAGAAACAGTTATCTACAGCGAAAAGAGCACCATGTGCATGTGCAATATCTGCAATCGCCTGCATATCACCAACTTGTGCTAGAGGGTTGGATGGTGTTTCTATAAATAACAAACGTGTATTTGGCTGTAAGGCATTTTTCCAACCTTCAAGATCGTCTAAATCAACAAAAGTGACTTCAACCGCGAATTTAGCTACATATTTTTCAAATAAGGCAATAATTGAACCGAATACAGCACGTGAACAAATGACGTGGTCACCCGCTTTCAAATACGCCATACAAATTGCATGTACAGCAGCCATACCAGAACTTGTTGCAACTGCACGCTCAGCACCATCAAGCGTAGCCAATCGCTTCTCAAAAGCTTGTACTGTTGGATTGGTATATCGAGAATAAGTATTGCCTGCTACTTGACCTGAAAATTTCGCAGCAGCATCAGCAGCGTTTTCACATACAAACGATGAGGTTAAAAAAATAGGTTCACTATGCTCACCTTCAAAAGTACGGTTATGACCAGTACGAATTGCAAGCGTATCTAGTTGATATTCTAAATCATCATTTGGATTCATCGTTTTGTATGCCTTATGATTAATGGGTTCAGGAACACTCTATTCTATACTCTGGACAGTTTTGCAAATTGCAAAGAATGAACCTATAGGTTTCTGCCCATTTCAACTTTGACTAAAATTTTCTCACATTTGGATATAAAACCAAGCAATAAGATCACTATTGCTCTCTTCTAGAATCCTATCTGATTAATTTACGCACAAAAATTAAATTCATTTTACAAAGTGTTATTAAATTCCGCCTAAATGTGCCAACATTTTGAGCGCCTAAGGTATTTAAGGTCAAGGCGAAAGATACAATAATCGCTTAGACTTCGTGCAATCTTGACTCATGATGAGACTTAAAAAGATGAAATCGCTTGTGGAACAGCAAAAAATAAATTTTAAACATCTCGCTATGCGTGTATTTGAAGCAGACAAGTTAGTCTTATCCCAATCTACACCTTATCAAGTTATTGCCGAATTTAAACAAACACGTGTCAGATTCTATGCTTCTGAAAACAAGCGTTATAAGGAGCCTCTTGTCTTCGTAGCACCACTTGCGATTAATATGGATATATACGATTTATATCCATACCGTTCTTTAGTTAAACACTTTCAAGAAAGCGGTTTTGACGTTTACCTGATTGATTGGGGTAAATTAACTTATAAAAATTATCATATTGATTTCTTATCATTCATCGATAAGTTCATTCCACGTTGCATTGAAGCAATTCAAAAGCATTCGAAATCTAAAGAAATCTCGTTACATGGTTGGAGTATGGCTGGCATCTTTGTCACACTATATACAGCACGCCATCAACCAGATGCAGTAAAAAATTTAATCGTATTGGGTAGTCCAATTGATAGTTATGCATCAGGTTATATTGGTAAGCTATATAAAACGCTCGCCTATGCGACAACACGTAATGCGACGATTAAAGACTATATTTACAATCGTCTCCCTAAACTCATGATTCATTCACCAGGTTTTTTAAATTCTTTGGGCTTTAAGTTACTTGATCCTAAAGGTTGGATCGACGGCAATATCCAACTGCTTAAAAATCTGGATAATCTAAAACTGGTTCAGGAAGATGCAACTTTAAGTCATTTTCTTAACAATATGATTGATTATCCTGGTGGCATTAATCAAGACATGCTGTTTAATGTCTGGATGCAGAACCCATTAAAAAATGGTGCAATCACACTAAAAAACAAAACCATTGAATTAAAAGGTATCAACTGCTCTCTATTAGTTGGTGCTGGGAAAAGTGATCAACTGGTAACGACTGATGCCGCTTTTCCATTAACTCAGTTGACAAATAGCCAAGATGTCACGTTTACTCTTATACCTGGCGGACACTTAGGTTTAATGTCTAGTCAAAATAGCTCAATCGAGTTTTGGCCGACACTTACAAAATGGCTAGAAGAACGTTCAACACATTTAAAAAGGTAAACTATGACTCAATCTGTTGCATTTATCGGTTTAGGTGCCATGGGATATCGTATGGCTGCTCATTTACCAAAATATTTCGACACCGTTTATGTTTGGAACCGAAATTTCAGTAAAGCCGAACAACATGCAACAGAATTTGGAACAATCGCTGCTGAACTCGAACATGCAGCGCAAGCCGATGTGATTTTTTCTTGCTTACCGACCAGCCAAGATGTTGAAAACCTAATAAGCAGTATCAAAATCAAATCAGGTGCGATTTGGATTGACTGCACCAGTGGTGTCCCTGATGTAGCACGCCGTCTAGCTGAACAGCTCAAAGCTCAAGATGTAGCATTTTTGGATGCACCCGTCAGTGGTCAAACTATAGGTGCAGAAAATGCAACCTTAACATTTATGGTGGGTGGTGATATTGATGCATTTGAACGTGCCTATCCTGCTATGTCAGCTTTAGGAAAACTTATTCAACATGTAGGCGAGTCTGGCGCAGGCTTTGCAGTAAAAGCCATTAATAACATGCTGCTCGCTGTAAATTTATGGTCAGTAGCTGAAGGTTTTACAACATTAAAAGCACATGGCGTAAATCTAGATGCCGCCTTGAATTGTATTAATGCTTCTAGTGGTAAAAGCCTAGTCACTGAGAATATTTTCCCGCAACGTGTTTTAAGTCGAGAGTTTCCTGTTACTTTTGCCCTGCCTTTATTAGCAAAAGATACGGGAATTGCCCTAGATTTGGTACACGATGCAAAATTACCTGCACCTATACTATCTTTGGCACAAAGTCTCATTCAAGCTGCAAACTTAACTGCTGAATCCAATAGTGACTTCTCTGCTGCAGTTAAAATGTATGAAACTTGGACTAAAATTACGCTTAAATAAGACCCTCTATTTATGCAATATTCTATTCATCGGCACTTTTGATATCTGAAATTTATTAGATAGCACTGCATAAATATGTGGTGCTTTAAATATTACATTTATTTCAATGTTTATAACTTGAGATTATTAGATTACACTTAAAGCTAATTAACCCACCTTAAATCAATGAAAAATATATATTTTATTTTAGAATATGAATAAATCATTAAGTAAAAATTACACTCAAACAATACACATTGATTGAAATTTCATGAATAAGCCTTATATTGGTAAGTACGTAGGGATCAAATGCCATATGAATATCGTTTCATAAAGCCTTGATTTATACCTTTTTGAATAGAGGAACACCTCATGAATAAGTTTACGGTTGCAGTTATTGCAGGATTAATCTCTTTTACTGGTTTTAATCTCCAAGCTGCCACACCAGAACAAGAATGTAAAAAGTTGCAAGATGACTACAACCTCATCTATGCATCAAAAGGATTCTGTTTTAAAGACGCTGATGCGAAAGCTAAATATGGTAATGAAAACTGCCATACGACTAAGCCAAAATTTTCAGATAAAGAGCAACAACGTCTCGATCAAATCAAAGCTCGGCAAAAAGAGCTTAATTGCAAATAAAACGACTTAAATAGTTCATTTATAGCTCTCTTATTGAAATCAATAAGGGAGCAATTTTTTAACTTAGTACATCATATAAAGGATTAATCATGGCATACGATGACCAAAATATTTTCGCGAGAATTTTACGTGGCGAATTACCTGCGATTAAGGTCTATGAAGATGATCAAGTACTCGCATTTATGGATATTATGCCCCAAGCGGAAGGTCATACGCTTGTTATCCCAAAAACACCTGCAGTAACTCTACTCGATTTACCTGCGGATGCTGCTGCATACACCATTCAAATTGTGCAAAAAATTGCTCGAGCGATTGAAACTGCATTAGATGCAAAAGGTATTGTTTTAATGCAATTGTCTGGTGCTTCTGCTGGGCAAACTGTTCCTCATGTGCATTTTCACTTAATTCCAAGTTCAGTACATGAATTAGGGCGTCATGCTGCCAAGATGGGCGATCAAGAAAAAATTAAAGAATTAGCAGAAAAAATTAAAGCTGCGCTGTAATTTTTCACATAATAAAAAGCGAAGTTATAACTTCGTTTTTTATTATTACTATAAAAATCAATAATAAATATAATTATTACTAAATATAAATCGTCATCAAACTGTCATCTTTCTTTCACTTCTCTGTCACAAAGTTTTCCGATACTGCATACAAGTCAGTGAGCTGTGTAACTTTTTGTACACAAGCAAGCTTATAACAGTAACTAAGGCATTAGCCATTTACAAAAAAGTGTTTTGGAGAAATCTCAATGAAAAAATTGCTTCTTGCTGCTACTGTAGCAACTTTAGCCATGAATGCAGCGCAAGCAGCACCAACATTGTATGGTAAGTTAAACGTAACACTTGACAATGTTGATAACAAAAACTTTGATGGGGAAAGTGACGTTACTGAAGTTAACTCTAATGCTTCACGTATTGGCGTAAAGGGTGAAGAAAAATTAACTGACAAACTTTCTGCAATCTATTTAGCTGAATGGGCTATTTCAACTGATGGTTCTGGTTCAGACACAGATCTTAGCGCTCGTAACCGTTTCATCGGTCTTAAATCTGATGGTATCGGTGCACTTAAAGTTGGTAAATTTGACTCTTACTTTAAAACTGCTGCTGGCAACAACCAAGATATTTATAACGACCACACAATTCTTGATATTACAAATACAATGTATGGTGAAGACCGCCTTAACAACGTAATTGGTTTTGAATCTGACCCTAAATTACTTGCTGGTCTTACTTTCAATGTAATGTTCCAACAAGGTGAAAATACTTCTGACTCGAAAGAAGGTGCTTCTGGTTACGATGATAAGCGTGATAGCTTCGGTGATTCAGTTTCTGCTTCTGTTAACTACGAAAATAAAGATCTTGGTTTAGCTGTTGGTGTTGCAGGTAACTCGGGTGTTCAAGGTAAATACAATGCTTACAGCTTAAAAGATATTTATTCTGATGCTTACCGTGTAACAGGCTCTATGGACTTTGGCGTAATTGGTGCTAAAGGTTTAGTTCTAGGTGCTTTATGGCAACATGCTGAGCCTAAAGATGATTTAACAGCATTTAATACTGGTAAAAAAGACACTAACGGTAAAGATATTCTTGCGAACTACAAAGGTTTGGAAGAAGATGCTTGGGTAGCTGCTCTTACTTATAAGATTGGTGACACTCCATTTGCTGTAAAAGGTCAATACCAATCAGCTACTACTGCTCGTGATGGTTTTGAAGATCGTAAACTTGACCAATACGGCGTTGGCTTAGACTACCGTTTCAACAAACAAGCTCGTTTCTACGGTATTGTTGCTCAACAAAAACGTGATTGGCAAGATGAAGACAACAAACGTACTGTTGTAGGTGCAGGTATGGAATATAATTTCTAAATTGAGATTATCGTTCTACAAAAAAAGGGCATTCATTTGAATGCCCTTTTCTTTTTGATTACTTACTTCTTTAAGAATCCACTTACTAAATTTAAAACATTCTGAATATCTTGATTTGCTTCTTGAGGATTTGTACTAGAGCCTTGTGGTGTCAAAGAATCAATAACTTGTGGTAGAACTGATGCTATTGCACCATAAATTGCCTGTTTAGGCGCTTGTGTTTGTTGTGCAACTTGTTCAACATCTTGATCATCAAATAAATTTTGAATATTTTGAGTTGGAACATCTTGAGCATTTTGTTGCTGTGGATCGACCCAGCTTTGGACCTGATTTGCTAAACCTGCATTTTTTAGTTTGTCTAAAGCAGCTTGCAAACCGCCTTGTTTTTGAATCCATGCAAGAATTAAGGGTAAAACTGCTATCAATAACGTTTGTGCTGTACCACCGCGGTTACTATTGGTCTGTGTAGAATTATCACTATTCCCCGCACCTAACTGACCTAATACTGAACCAAGAATTCCGCCTAAACCGCCTTGTTGTTGGTTTTGATTATTTTGTTGTTGTCCACCAAGTTGACCTAAAACTGAACCTAAAATTCCGCCCAAACCACTTTGCTCAGTCGTTTGCTGTTGTCCACCTAAAGCTTGTTTCGCCAGTATTTCAACAATGTTTGCTAAATCCGTCATGACTTATCCTTTGGAATTATTTATTCCAAAAGAATACGCTGCTTTGAAAAAACAAAACAAAGATGATTTGTTAATTTTTGCAAGAACTTGCAATCAAAAGCAAGGATTTAGTTTGGCTAAATACAACCTGATCACCAGCGGAACTTATCCCAGTTTTCAGGATTTGCCCAGAACTTAGAGTTGAACCAGTCAGGAACATGTTTATAAGTCAAAATATTAAACTGCCATAAAGCAAAATCGCTTTCATGCGTGGTTTTATCAATCAATTGAGTAAAACCAAGTGAACGAAGTAACTTTTCATCAGTTAATTTACTCACGACAACAATACGTTTTGCCATCAAATCTCGAAGCTTGACTAATAGTTGGGATTTTTGAGAATCACTGATAGTTTGCATTTCTTCTGTATCAAATAATACAAAACCTAAATCATATCGCTGCGTAAAAGGCAGATTTAAAAAGTCAGTTACGCTAAAATAATTCCATTGAATAGAAACATTTTGGTCAATTTTCTGACCTATACAAAGTGCAGTATGAATCGGCTGTTCTTTAGATAAATCGTCTAGCATAGAAGTGATGACATTTTGTTCAGCCATACTGCAACCCTTGATTGAGAAAGATGAGAGTTTATTAATGGAACTACTGGGCATTTGCCATAAAATGCATGCAGCACTCAAAACGCATAGTGTAACTGATCAATCAACACGCAAGGCAAATGTTGAATATAAATTTATCCTAGATCGCTCAGAAACTGATCTACCGTTTGTGTTAGGTCAAGAGTTAGAGATTGAATGGACTGGAAATATTTTTTGTACATCTTGTGGTGCAAAGACACCTAAATCATATTCGCAAGGACATTGCTTTATATGCTTTAAAACAAAAGCTGAATGTGACTTGTGTATTATGAAGCCTGAAACCTGTCATTATCATTTAGGTACATGCCGTGAAAATGATTTTGCACACAATGTCTGCTTCCAACCACATATTGTTTATTTAGCGAACTCTAGTGCCTTAAAAATCGGAATCACCCGTATCGTGAATATGCCAACACGTTGGTTAGATCAAGGTGCGACACAAGCTCTCCCAATCATGAAAGTGGGTTCACGCCGTTTATCAGGACATTTAGAAACATTATTTGGCACTCAAATCGCTGATAAAACTGATTGGCGTAAATTGCTTAAAGGCGAAGCTGAGCCACTAAATTTAATCGAACAGCGCGATCAGATCATTGAGGAATTTGCACCTAAGATTCAAAGTATTCGTGATGAGTTCAGTCAAAATCTAGAGTTTAATGAAAATCTAGAATTACTAGAAAACGAAATACCACATGAGTTTATATACCCTGTGGAACAATATCCTGAAAAAATAAAATCACTAAATTTGGATAAGACTCCAAAAATACGCGGTGTATTACAAGGTATCAAAGGTCAATACCTGATACTTGATATTGGAGTGATCAATATTCGAAAATATACAGGTTATGAACTAATTCTTCGAGCTTGAATGACTTGAATACAGGTGGCTACGTTGCCACCTTTTTATTTATCAAGAGCTCAAACAGTTCAATATCGCTTGGACTGGATCTTCAGTATTCCCTGAGATGAGCTGCTTATGCATACTAAGATGTTGCATCATTTGAATATGTGCAGTTTCGTGATCCATCAATTTCTCAATTGAAGTTGCTAAATGCTGTGGCGTTGCATCTGCTTGTATTAACTCTTCAATTACCTTTTTGCCAGCAATAATATTGGGCAAAGAATAATATGGAATTTTGACTAAAAATTTCGCAATTAGATAGGTTAACCAGTTTAATTTATAAAATGTCACCATCGGACGGTGCAATAACATCGCTTCAAGTGTCGCTGTGCCAGATGCTAAAGCAACTATGTCACTCGCATTCATCACCATACGTCCAATTTTTGATTCAGCATCTGAATTTTCTAAAACATGAATTTTAGCCTTTAAACTAGTCCCTACATTCTGTAAACCCTGCTCTATCTGTTGCTTACAAGCATCATTGATTGCAGGTATCAGAAATTCAAGCTCTGGATATTTTCGATGTAAAATCTCGGCAGCATCCGTCAACAATGGTAATAATCGTTCGATTTCACCGCGACGACTGCCAGGAAGTAATGCGATGTGAGTTTTATTTGCTGCTAAACCTAATTGATGTTTCGCTTCAATAATCGGATTCTTGAGAGGTAATTGTTTTGCTAAAGGGTGTCCTACAAATGCTGCTGGCACCTCATAATTTTCATAGAACGTTTTTTCAAATGGAAACAAACAAAGGACTAAATCTATACTTCGTTTAATGCCATGAACTCGTCCTTGACGCCAAGCCCAAACTGAAGGACTCACATATTGAACTGTTTTGATTGGTAAATTGTTTTCTTTAATCGTTTTAGATAGACGTAGATTGAAATCTGGCGCATCTATTCCTATAAAAATATCTACGGGACGTTCAGTCCATCTTTCAACTAGACCATCACGTACAGCAAATAATTTTTTTAGGTCTTTTAAGACTTCCACAATTCCCATCACAGATAGTATTTCCATAGGATAATAACTATGAAAACCTTCAGCGATCATTTGCGGGCCACCAATACCCTCAAATTCAACATCTATGCCTTGTTCGCGAAAACTACGCATGAGTTTAACTCCTAGCGTATCACCAGAAACTTCACCCACGACGATCCCAATTTTTAGTTTTTGCTTTAACAAGACAACTGCCCCATTCAAATGTTTGAAATATTTTAACAAAATGATTTTACATTGAATCGCATCAAAGATGACAATTTGTTCTTGATTAGTGAACATTATGAATCATCTGTATTAGCATTAATTATTTATATATCCATTTATATTTACGATTAAAGTCAAATTGAATAGAATTGATTAGCACATTAATATAAACAAGAATCATTTTCATATGTAACTTATTCTATTTAACATCATTGTGAACTCATGTCTAAGACTTCTTTAAATACATATAGCGATAAACTAAATGTTTTATTTCGCTTCTTTTTAACGTTTGTGATCGGGTATGTATGTACAGCTTTTTTATGTATGAGCCTTACTCAAGTTTTTCAGACCTTTTTAGCTAATGCTGAAGCAATTTATCTAGCCGCATTCATTTCCATATTTTTTTATCTCAGCTTTATCATTGTTGGATTTTGTTTTTCTTCTTTATCTAAGCTCGCCCTAACAAGTTTCGCACTCACCATATTTCTATTTGGCTTATCAGTAGGTTTGAATTAAAAAATGCAGAATAAAAGTGTTCGCCAGTCAATGGCTTGGTTACATGCTTGGACGGGCTTAATTTTCGGATGGCTGCTATTTGCTATTTTCTTGATGGGTACAAGCTCCTACTATCGGCATCAAATCACTTTATGGATGCAGCCAGAACTTGCGCAATATCAAATCAATCAGGATACGGCAATCCTAACTGCAACTCATTACCTATCCCAAAATGCTAGTGATGCTAAAACGTGGTATTTAAAAGTTGCTAATTCTGAAGAACCTGTAAACAAAATTTATTGGGAAAAAGCTAGTGGTGGTTACGAAAGTAAAAGCTTAGACGTTAATACAGGCAAAGAACTTCAATTATCTCATACTCAAGGCGGTGACTTTTTTTACAATTTTCATTTTCAGCTATACGGCATGCCTGTGTTTATTGGCAGGCTCATCACAAGCCTTGCAGCATTCATCATGTTAATTGCACTGGTATCTGGCATTATTACCCACAAAAAGATATTTACCGACTTCTTTACACTCAGAACATTTAAATCACAACGGTCTTGGCTTGATTTTCATAATGTGACATCAGTTTTAGCTCTTCCCTTTTTTCTGACAATAACGTTTACAGGCTTAGCCATTTTCTTTTATTTATATCTCCCTTGGGGAATGAAAAAACTCTATCCAGAAAATCCTTATCAATATTTCACTGAAATACGAACCGTAGCTACGAATTCAAATACGATAACATCCCCTCAAATAAGCAACATGATATCGACAGAGGATCTTTTGACTCGAATCAAACAACAATGGGGAGATCGATCACTTGCTACTTTTGAGGTTAAAAATCCAAATACGGATCAAGCCGTAATAACGATCAAACAACTTGAAGATCGTTCAATCACGCTAAATCAACCGCAAATCGTATTTGATGGAACGGGAAAGATATTAAGTAATACTAGAAATAATAGTGCTATAGCTACCCTAAATGCTGGAGTTTATGGACTTCACATGGCAACTTTTGCCCAATCTTTTCTAAGATTTGCTTTTTTTTGCTCAGGAGTTCTTGGCTGTCTGATGATTGCGTCAGGGCTATTGCTGTGGAGTCTTAAACGACAAATTCAGTATAAGTCCCCAAAATTCCATTTTGGTTACTACCTTGTTGATCGCTTAAATATTGCAAGTTTTATTGGTCTTCCGATTGCTATGTTGAGCTATTTTTTAGTGAATCGGTTGATTTCAAGTCCTAGCGCTGATCTTAATTATGAAATTTATACATTTTTTAGCGTTTGGATGCTTAGTTTTGTATTGGCTTTATTCACACCTAAGCAATATTTATGGAAATCTCAGATTGTGATTTTTGCTCTACTCGCTTTCAGTTTACCCTTATATAACCTGTTCTATTTGCTTAATCATGACCTTATAGCAAACTTGGAAAGTTACTGGTTATTTCTACGTGTTGATCTATTCTTTGTTGCCTGTGCATGTTTTGCAGCATTCATTTATAAAAACATTCAGCCAATACAAATCAAGTCAACTCAGAAAATTAAAAGCAAACTGATTAAAAATGGAGTGAATGTGTGATTTTCTTTAGTTTATTACTGACTTTAATCGGTATGTTCATCTTGTATCGTTGTAGTTCTAAACAACAGTCTAAAGTTCATTTGAAATATCAAAAAATAATGACGACCTATCAAGTGCAATTTCGAATCTTGGCTTTTCTTTTATTCCTAATTTCAGGAAGTTTATTATGTTGGATTGAGGGAATATCGATCGGATTCGTCAGTTGGTGGATATTTGCAACACCCATCACCTTCCTATTGGTTTTAAAAATCAATCATGTCTTAACTCCTAGAGTCAAACACAAATGACGTTAAAAAATCTTCCTTTAGCTTTTTTTTGCATAAGTAAATCATTATTCATCACAACGAGTTATCTCAAAAAAGCATAAGATATGCCTGTTTTTGCATAATTAGGCATATTGGTAATGTTTGGTCCTATTGAATTTATCATGGCTGGGGTTTTGGTTGGCTTCTGTGTAGGTATCACAGGTGTTGGCGGTGGTTCTTTGATGACTCCTATTCTTATTAGCCTTTTCAAAATTGAACCACATATCGCAATTGGTACTGATTTGCTTTATGCATCAATCTCTAAATTCTGTGGCTCAGTTGTTCATGCAAAGAAACTCAATATTGTTTGGCCAATCGTTATTTGGCTAGCATTCGGTAGTATTCCTGCGTCATTCGCAACCTCATGGGTTTTAGAACATTATTTAAGTCAATCAACGCACTACAAAGCTGTATTAACGATGGTACTTGGTTTTATGCTGACTTTGACAGGTATCTCGATTGTGTTTCGTGCGCAAATTGAAAAGTTCTTTGACCGTTTCCGTAATCGTGAACAAGCAAATATGGAAAGCGAGCAACATGCTTTACAACATAAACGCCATTATATCGTCATCATGGGGATCATCTTAGGTGTGTTCGTTACACTATCATCTGTAGGTGCTGGTGCTTTTGGCATCATGGCTTTAGTAATTATGTTCCCAAATCTACCTATGATTCGTATTATTGGTTCTGATGTTGTACACGCAGTATTATTGACAGCAGTTGCTGGCCTAAGCCATATGTCTTCAGGCAACGTCGATTTTACATTATTGATGTGGTTATTGGTTGGGTCTATTCCAGCAATTATTGCAGGCACATTGATCAGCTCGCATATGCCAGAACGTGTGATTCGTAAAATTCTAGGTATCACATTATTTGCGCTAGGGATTAATTTTATGGTTAACCCGATCAAAGCGAAACCAAAGCCAGTAGAAACTCATCAAGCTGTCGTGATTCAGCAAACAACAACTTCTACAAGCGCAGTTTAAGTAGCAAAATGCCGATTGTTTCTACATAAAATATGATTATAACTAGTTAATCAGTCGGCATTTCGTGCTATATTCGTAGACAAAATAACCTCTTCTTTTGATTAAATTTGTGACAGCAATGAATACTCTACAGTCAAATCCAGTTTCTCAGCCAGATATCGACGACGTTAACATTAAAAGCATTCAAACTTTAATTACCCCTGCGGAACTGAAAGCTGATCTTCCTTTATCTGAGGCTGCGTCGCAAACTGTATTACAAGGACGTGCAACTGTACGTAATATTTTAGATGGTAAAGACAAGCGCTTGTTTGTCGTTATTGGCCCTTGTTCGATCCACGATCCTAAAGCTGCAAATGAGTATGCTGATCGCTTGAAAGAGCTGAGCGAAAAAGTAAAAGATACGCTTTATTTAGTTATGCGTGTTTATTTTGAAAAACCACGTACAACAGTAGGTTGGAAAGGTTTAATTAATGACCCAGATATGAATGACTCTTTCAATATTGAAAAAGGGTTACATATTGGTCGTGGTCTTTTACTAGAATTAAATGAAAAAGGTTTGCCTTGTGCAACTGAAGCACTTGATCCGAACTCACCTCAGTACTACCAAGATTTAATTTCTTGGTCAGCGATTGGTGCTCGTACAACAGAAAGTCAAACACACCGTGAAATGTCTTCTGGATTATCTTCACCTGTTGGCTTTAAAAATGGTACAGATGGCGGTTTAACAGTTGCAACGAATGCAATGCAATCAGTAAAACACGGTCATAGCTTCTTAGGCTTAAATGAAAACGGTCAAGTTGCAATTATTAATACTAAGGGCAATCCTTACGCACACGTAGTTTTACGTGGTGGTAACGGTAAGCCAAATTATGATGCAACTTCTGTTGCTGAAGCTGAAGCTGCTTTAGCAAAAGCTAAAGTAAGCAATAAAATCATGATCGATACCAGTCATGCTAACTCAAACAAAGATCCATACTTACAACCTTTAGTTCTTAAAAACATCACAGAGCAAATTCTTGATGGTAATAAGTCAATCGTAGGCATCATGGTTGAAAGTCATTTGAAAGGTGGTCGTCAAGATATTCCTGAAAACTTATGTGATCTTGTTTATGGTCAATCAGTAACTGATGGCTGCATCGACTGGGAAACAACAGAAAAAGCCCTACTAGAGATGCATGAAGCGTTAAAAGACGTTTTACCAAATCGTTAATAAATAGTTGATATAAAAAACAGACTCTTATGAGTCTGTTTTTTTTTACGTAAAAAGCTCGATAAATCCCAAATAAGGTGATCTTGAATACTGATTCATCTGTTTAAGATATGTTTTGTAGTGCAAAGTTTTTTTAAATATACTGCTGCCACATTTCCGCTGTGTCGTATCATTGATATGAAGTCCAGTTTCCGTCAACATTTGCTAAAGTGGCGTACCTCTCTTGGTGCGATTACTTTGCTTTGTTTACTCTGGCATATTTTCTTACCCACGATGGTTCATATTGGCGTTGTACCTTCACTGTATGCAATGCCGAGTCACTGCCAAGTGGACTGCTCCCAGTATCCTAGACATGAGACCGCCTCATTTTGAAGCTGTCTCAAATGCTTCTGGGCTCATCCCATCGAGATGCGAATGACGCCTGATTCGATTGTAAAACATCTCGATATAATCAAACACATCCGCACGGGCCATTTCTCGTGTTTTATAGATCCTCTTTTTAATTCTTTCCTTCTTTAAACTACTAAAAAAGGATTCAGCAACAGCATTGTCCCAACAGTTTCCACGACGACTCATACTCGGAACTAAATTATGCTTTTGACAGAATTTCTGCCAGTCTCCGCTACTGTATTGTGAGCCTTGGTCTGAGTGTATGATCACAGGTTCATTGGGTCTGCGTCGCCATACCGCCAT